>CACZGA010000068.1 GCA_902780585.1 uncultured Erysipelotrichaceae bacterium
AGATTATATGAATTATGCATTTAGATTAACAAAAGGTAAGGACTTGCGAAAAGAAATTGAAAAGTATGTTAAAGACAATAAAATAGAGTCTGGCGTAATAAAAAGTGCCGTAGGTTGTGTTTCTGAAGTATATATAAGACTAGCCGGAGGTAAAGACTACTACCATAAAGTAGGGGAACATGAAATAGTAAGTGTAACAGGCACATTATCTAGAAACGATTGCCACATACATATTTCATTCGCAGATAAATATGGCAATGTAGTAGGTGGGCATCTAAAAGAAGGTTGTATAGTATCATCTACCGCAGAAATATGCCTAGAATCATTTAAGGAATATACATTTGATAGAATACTAGACGAAAATACAGGATACGAAGAATTAGTAATAATAAATAAAGGGAAACTAAGAATATAGTTTCCCTTTTTATAAGAAGGTCAAATTGACAAAAATACGAAAATATGTTAAAATATAGCCTAATTTCAAGGGGTAATATATATGATAGTTCAAAAAAGTAATCTATTTAATATTATAAATGAATTATTAATACCTAATAGTACAATAGGTATACACGAATTAAAAAAAGAAAATTACAAAGGTTCCGTAAAAGATAATATGGAAAAAGCTTTCGCTATGTTTCAAAACGGAATAATAATAGAAACAGCAGATTGTTATACTTATTATAACAGCAGATATCGCAAAAGAACTTATAATGTTATCAATGTTATTGGTACACTTAAATTTAGAAACAAAACTATAGAGTCTGAAATTAATGAATATGTGCCACGCCCAGGTAATATGAATTATTTAATTATCTGTATACCACAAGAAATTATAAGTGAAAGTGGCAAATCATTATTTATAGGTGCATTAAGTGGAGAAGCAGCACGTTCAGTTGATACTTATTCGGGCCTTAATACCGATAAATATGATTATGATTATAATGATAACACTTGTAAAGCTGATGTGGTGTTTAGCAATTTAATTCCTCCAGAATTTATTGTAGGAAATGTTAGATATTTAAGTAGTGATAAAATTAATCTTACACTAAATCCAAGATATCTAGGCTTTAAAGATGGTATAGTATCCGATAAACTTTATACAAGTTTAGAAGGCATATACAATAGATGGTATAAAGAAAATGTTAACCCTTCATCAGGATTAAAAAATTATGTATTATATAACACCCAAAAGCAAAAAGAAACATATGAAGAGCAGAAAGCAAAAGGAAACTGTATCCCAAAAACAATATCAAAAACAAGTAGAATATGGGAAATATATTGTAATCCAGATAGCGTAGAGCAAGCAATCGAGGATACAACATTTCATTTACTAGATTGGTTTAAATTACTTATATTTGGAAATAAAGATGAAGATTCAAAATCATTAATAAAAGAAAGGTAAAAAAGAAGGGGGTTATTTAAATGGTAAACATTGAAAAATTAAAGTCAATTGCTCAAGATGATACCGCAGCAATTACAGAAGCATATTATATCTTAAATTATTTAGAAGAAAGTGAAAAGAAAATACTTCCTAGAGAAGTATTAGACTATCTTTCAAGTAACAAAGATGATACTTTGTTAAATTTCACATATATAACAAGGTATTCAATTGAAGAAGTATCACTAAATACCAAGAGAATAATATCTTATATATTATTAAGTTTAGCAAATTAAAACCACTATTAAGTGGTTTTTTCTATTTAGAATTACATAAGACGGAAGCTATCAAGTGGCTGTGTTACTTTATTTTGCTCATCTGCCATAGTAACCTTAAAATCAATAAATCCTAACTTATTTAGTTGATCAATAAGTACCTTTTTAGCCTCATTTTCACCACCAACAGTTTCTAACAAAGCAAGTAAATCTTGGCAAGAATTAATTGTTATTTGCACTCCTCCATTGGTTTTAATCTCAATAGTACCAGTTGGAATATCATCTTTTCCTTTAATATTAGGGGCATCCACAGTAATAGTATAAGACTCAACTGTAGAAACAGGAATAATCGCTACGCAATTATAACCAAAACCATTTAAGTCAGGCTTAATAGAGCGAGTAATAGTAGCACTTGAATTAGGGATTTCTAGCTTATTATTATAAGCAAGATCATTATCTAGAGAAAAAGCAAGTAAAGAATCTAATGGGTTAGAACCATAATCTTTAAAAAAACCTGGGAACAAATCTTTTATAAAATCCTTTTCATCAGGCTTATATGGTGCGTTAGGTATTTTCTCTACTTTTAAAGTACTGCCCAAAGCTTCTTTAGAATATGAAAGAGATCTACAACTTTCAGAAGTAACCATAACAGGACCTCCCAAATTATTAGAGCCCTCATATGAATAATTATTTAAATCATAGAAAGCAAATGTATCTTTAGGCAAAACAATTCGCCCATCACCAAAAACATCTTGCTTCTCAGTAGAATATGCATGTACAATATGGCTCTCCTTACAGCCATAAGAATTATTAGGGAATGTATAATATCTAATATTACTATCACTAGTAGTAGTATTATTTTCTTTAACAACAATAAGATAGGAATCCTGAGTAGGGCTAGCTTCAACATGGTATAAAGTTTTTCCCCTTTTAGCATCTCCACTATGAACGTCTAAAGAAATATCACTAACAGCATCAAATTCTCTTTTAACATCAAGATTTCCACCTGATTGAGCTTTTTGACTTAAAGCTTTTATAAAGTCATTATTATAATCAATTCCAAGTTGCTTAAAAAAATAAATAATTGCCGCTACATGATTACTAGCAATAGGGTTACTTCCAAAAGCATTACGAAATTCTAAAGGCATAATTTATCATCTCCTATTAAAATAATAATATAAATAAAAGATATAGTCAATTAATTGAAAAATAAAACAACATAAGTATCCAAATAGTAATAATTTATAAATATTATAAATAATTATTATAATAAAATAATTGTATTAATTGACTAAAGAAAAACATCTTGGTAGAATAAAAAAAGAGGTGGTAAGGTATGAAAGTAAGTGAAGGATGGACATTCGAGAGAAGAAAAGAGATGATGGAAAAACACCCAGATTCCGCACATTTATTAGCTGCGAGCACACCACCATTATTCCATATACCTTCAATAGCAGCAAGCCTAAGCATTGAAGCTGTCCCTGAAAAATGGGAAGAAGTAGTTGGCACTATTTCATGGGATGATTATAAAAAACTAGTTGATTTAACATCTGATTTAGAGAAGAATAAAGCTAAAATTAGTTGTGTTCTAGGAGTATTACTACTTGAAGAATATGAAAAAGCCAAAGCTGAAGACAACATTCTAGATAGATTATTTGAAACAAACAACACATACTATATTGAAGAATTAAATAAATTATTAGGAAAAATAAGGTGTAAGATTGGAGTCATGAAACACGAAGTATTAGACTTTTTAACAACACCATGTCTACCAGAAAATCAAAATAAATATTCATCATCAGAAAAATATTATGAATATTTATATAAAATGTTATATTGTGATCCTATCGATACAAACACAGCTTTAAGATCAAAAATAAGAATCGAAATTTTAGGCGCTCAAGAACAAACCCAAAATTTTTTAGAAGTATTAATGATTGATAATGAAGGAGTACCTATAAGTGGTGAAGTAAGAAAAGCAATTTATTATAGTGTTTTAGGAGGAAATAATCTTCCAAGCATAGAAAAATTAAAAAAATATTTTGAGAGTGGAAATCAAAGAGATAATCTAGATTTACAACCACTTCTACCAATAGGTAAAACATTAGATGAATATTTAAATTCAAATTATTTACCTATAGCAACTAAAACTGTAACAAAAGAAGAATTAATGCATCTAATGCCTATCGAAGAATACAGAGAATTAGAAAGCCAAGGAATAAAAGAATCATATGAAGTAGTGATAGGTATACCATATGAAAAAGAAAAGACTGAAAATGAAGAAATAAGCCCTAACATTCATGATTCAATTGAAGAATTTAGGAGAAAAATAAGATAAAAAGTATATCAAATTGACAATAATAATTTATAAATGTTATATTAAAACTATAAAGGGGATGAACAGGATGAAAAACATCATATTAACAGGAGATAGACCAACTGGAAGGCTACATTTGGGGCATTTAGTTGGTTCATTATTGCAAAGAGTAGAATATCAAAATAATGGTGATTTTGAAGAAATGTATATTGAAATTGCCGATGCTCAAGCAACAACCGACAATGCAGGAAATATTCAAAAAGTAAAAGAAAATGTAATAGAAGTAGCCTTAGATTACTTATCATGTGGTATTGACCCAAAGAAATGTACAATATTTCTACAATCAGAAGTACCAGAACTAAGTGACTTAACATTTTATTATATGAACTTAGTAACAATGGCAAGATTGCAAAGAAACCCAACAGTAAAGCAAGAAATAATATACAGAGGTTTTGAAAATACAATACCCGTAGGCTTTATGACATACCCAATATCACAAGCTGCTGACATTACAGGTTTTGATGCAAATATCGTTCCAGTAGGAGACGATCAACTACCTATGATAGAACAAACTCGTGAAATAGTAAGAACATTTAATCGTCTGTATGGTGAAACTTTAGTAGAACCAAAAGCAGTATTGCCTAAAAACGAAGTATGTCTAAGATTACCAGGTACAGATGGCCAAGCTAAAATGAGTAAATCTATAGGTAACTGTATATTTTTAGCTGATACTTCCGAAGAAGTTAAAAAGAAAGTTATGGGTATGTATACAGATCCAAACCATATAAAAATAGAAGATCCGGGTGTCACTGAAGGCAATCCAGTATTTATTTATCTATCTGCTTTTTCTAAAGAAAAACATTATCTAGAATATTTTAAAAATAAAGAAACCGGTGAAATAGAATATCATAATTTAGATGAATTAAAAGCTCATTATGAACGTGGTGGTCTAGGAGATATGAAAGTAAAGAAATTCTTATACTATGTCATAGAAGATGTTCTTACTCCTATAAGAGAAAGAAGACACGAATTAGAAAAAGATATCCCTGCCGTATATCAAATATTATTTGATGGCAGTGATAAAGCTAGATTAAAAGTTCAAGAAACACTAAAAAGAGTAAAAAAAGCTATAGGATTAGATTATAGAAATGACAAAGAGTTTATTAATGAAATAGCTAAAAAATATAATAACTAAAAGATATCGTTAAAGATATCTTTTTTATGTATAAATGGTATAATGTAATAAAAGGAGAGATAACATGATAGAAATAAAAAATGTAAGTAAAAAGTATGGTAATAAAGTTGGTGCCGGTAAAACAACCCTAATAAAAGCCATTACAGGTATTCATGAATTTGATGAGGGTGAAATATTAATTAATGGCAAATCTATAGTAAATAGCCCTATAGAGTGTAAAAAAGAAATGGCTTATATGCCAGACAATCCAGAATTATACGAAAATATGAAAGCCATTGACTTTATTAATTTTATTTGCGATATGTATGAAGTAGATCAAGAAACCAGAGAAAAAAATATAAAAAAATATGCTGAATTATTTGAAATAGATAAAAATTTAAATGATTTAATTTCATCT
>CACZGA010000069.1 GCA_902780585.1 uncultured Erysipelotrichaceae bacterium
CTACAGTCCTTTCCGTTCAAGTAATCAGGAAGATTTTCCCAATACTTGTTGACCATAGCTCTGTCTACCTCAGAAATAGGCTTAAGCCACCAGCCATTACCATTACAAGCCTTAGCAACAACCTCATAAGGGTAAAGAGTAGTTGCATTAACCTTTGTAGTCTTATCCTTAGCGAAGTTTTCATACTTCTTAGCGATAATATCACGTCTAGCGAAAGCGTTCTTATAAACAAGACCCGCCTTAGAAGGAATCTTATCAAACTCGATTTCATCCCATCTGTTTGCAGACATCAGTCTTTCAAGGACGTTAATCTTAGCACGAAGACCGGAAAGCATCTGACGATATGCCTTTGCGGAAATACCAAAAGCATTTCTAATCTTCTTTGCGGTTCTGATAGTATCCTTATTAGATGCGTTTTCTGAAGGCATCCACTTAGCTAACAAAGAAACTGCGTTCTTCTTGCAGAACATATCTGTAGTCAGCTGCTTCTTCATCATCTCGATTACCTGTCCTTCAACAGGAGTACCGAAATAAATCTTGAACCAGTCATCATATCTTCCATACTCAGGAACATATTCTGCAAGTGCGGCCGCTCTCTCAGGATGATTCTCGGCCAACCATCTCATACAAACGCGGAAGAATCTACGTTCACCCTGGCCGCCGCGACAATCTCTAATATAAAACAGACACTTTAATGCAAGAGTTTCATTCTCTTCATATGCGTTCTTAAATAGAAGAATACAATCTTCGTCTGAACGAGTACGATATGCAGCACCAAGTGCGAACATATCATAAACCTTTGAACGAGTTGACTTATGAGCAAGTGCTCCATTCTCTGTTCTCTTGTAGTTGGAAGTGTTCTGAAGTGAATTCATAAATGTATTCATATCCTTTTATCTCCTTTACTTTTGTCAAAGTATTACCACTCTGATACATAACCTACTATGACTTCTATTTTATTGTCTTGGTCATAATAATCATCATGCTTTTCTTTTACTATTCTTACATAAGGTTTATTAAGATTATATTTTTCTTTCATATAATCCGCAATAATTTTTTCCATATCATCTTGGGTTAATGTATAAGTAGTTTTCATAATCCTTTATTTTCTTTACTTTTGTCAAAGTATGATATGAGGTAAGGATTTGCACCTTACATGATTTTCGCCTACCGGTTCAGCTACCTTCTCCTGATACTCTTAGAGTTGCACGTCTACCTTTTCCGCCACTCATATCTTATGAATATATTATATCAAAAATTTTTTATTTTTTCAAATCTTTATATTTTTTCTAACGATTTCACATAACATCGTGTTAAGGAAATTCATAGTTTCAGTGTCTGGAAGAAAACCTGTCCCTGTATGTTTATCCATAAACATATCTAGTTGATAAATAAAATCTTCTTTATATGGATTCTCACATTCTCCTGTTTTAACTTTATATACAAGTTCATGGTGAGAGGTCATACAATCTTTATAAGGTTTCCAAGAAATTAAATCCTGTAGAAAGAAAAACATTCTTAAAGCATTTGCTTGCTTTTTCTTATCTGTCTTATCTTGTAGATAAGTATGTTTTGCTTGCCCATAAATAGCTTTAATTGCTTTATCTAAATCCATTCGAGCAATAAACTCTCTTTCTTCAAGGAGTTCATTCCATTCCTCTTGAAAAGTGGGATTAATAATATAATAATCCGTAAAAAGAATTTCAAGAAAATTTAAACTTTGTTTTTCCCATTGTTTAACAATTTCTCGAATATCTTTTGCAACACAATGCTCTCCATTCTTAAAACGGATTTCCTTAGAAATAGAAGTTTCTAAAACTAAATCCTCAAAAGATGGAATTAAAATTGCAATAGTATCAACATCAGAGTCTTCAGTAGCAATATTATAATTTTGTGAACCATAAAGAAAAATACCAAGAATGGTTGTATGTGGAAATTTTTCTTTTGCTTTATTATAATGTTCTAATAAAGCTACTGAAATATCTCTCATATTTAATCACTTCCTTTTTTTCATATCTTATGAATATATTATATCAAAAATTTTTATTTTTTTCAAATACTCTCAGAAGGAATCGAACCCTCATTATAGGGGTAGAAACCCTGTGTTCTATCCATTAAACTATGAGAGCATAATCACTTTGGGCGGAGCGGTCTCTTCTGGCCTCAACCTGTTATTCTTATTAAGAGGTGTCTGTCGCGACTAGTCTTTCTTAATAATTCATATGGACTTATACCACCCTCCCCAAAGTGATTATCATTAATACTCGGTACAGGAATTGCACCCGTATCTAAAGGTTCGTAGCCTTTTGTTCTATCTATTATACTAACCGAGCTTAAGGTGGGGAGATTTAATCTCCCCAGTTATCTTCTCCTGTAGGCCGCCAATATTTCAATCTTTCTTCCTTATCGTATACCTTTTTTGTAATTAAAACCTTTTGAATCTCGATAGAATTTTCAAACTCGAATGTTGCTCTATCGCTATCATCTTCACATTCAGAAATTGAATCAAAGGTTCTATCAATTTCTAGATTATTTACATCTAAGAAATATTTTCCATTCTTAATTCTTAAGTTCTCAGGAAGAAAACTAACAACAAAATCCTTTCGACCATTCCAAAGTCGAATATGCTGTACTTGACCAAACATATCAATGGTTGAATTTCCTTCAAATACCTTCCCATCCGCTAAAAGAACCTTCATAACAATAGAAAGGTATCTTTCTGCTTTGATATTTAAATCTTCAAGCGTTTCTGATAAAGAATATCCTTGATTTAACTCAAAAGCAATCGCTCTAAGAATATCATAAGTGAAATTACCCAATTCAGCAAGTCCTACAACTTCATTTAGATACCTTACTGCAATATCTTTATCTAATTTATCTTTCATATATTCTTTTACCTCTTCGGGAGTAGGATTAGCAAAAGAAAAATGATAATGAAATCTACCTGGTCTATTAATAAAATATTGATTTAACTTATAAACATCATTACAGGTAATAATAAAAAGCTTCTTTCCATTATCAAGACCGTCAAACAATGAAAGTAAACTAGTCTGAGGAGAAGAATTATCATCACCATTTTTAGCATAAAAATTCTTTTCAAATTCGTCAAAAAGAACAATACATTCCTGTTTAATGGTAGAAATAAAATCAGATAAACCAGGATAAGGGGTATCCACTAATAACAATGGAAGATTCTTTTCTCTTGCTTTAACAGCAAGAATCCTTGAAAACATTGTTTTACCTACTCCTTTAGGGCCAGATAAAATTACACCCATATTTCGATTTAAATGATTAAAAGTATTAATAATTTTATCAGCTTTTTTCTGATAGGAACCATAAACCTTTTCTTTTATTTCCATATCTTCACTTTTTATTAGTGAAAATCCAGTCATTTTACTAAAACTAACTGTGTATGTATATGGCGGAAGTTCTTTATATGTTTTTAAATCTTCTCCATATATCATGTACCTCGTTCCTGTACTTACAATATTCATCTTTTTCTCCTATTATTTCTTAATAACAGAAAGGCAGGGATTTGAACCCCAATCTACGGTTTTGGAGACCGTTATGCTACCGTTGCACCACCAATCCAAGCAAAATCTCTTTCTTGCTCTTTCATACTTTCAACTTTTTTTCTATCGCTTGCTTTATAATTTAAAGCAGGATAGTAATTAGGATAATTATGTCTATGCCCTTTGTTTCTTCTATGTCCTTTATTTCTAGTTTTTTGCGTACAACAAGGACAACTACAATAGATTGACTGTTTATTTAAACAACCCCTATGTTTAACATACCAATATCCTCTCCATCTTCCTTCAGTTTCCCAAAAAGGAGATTTAAGATATTGAATACCATTAAATCTATCAGAAGCATTATAATAATAAGGAATAGAGTCATAAGCATAAGATTTAATAATATTTTCTTTTCTTTTAATATGCTTTTCTCTTTCGTTTCTTCTATATGCTCTTGTTCTCATATTATATCCTTTCATAGCAGCCCCAGCTGGACTCGAACCAGCAGAATGCAGCAGTCAAAGTGCTGTGCCTTAGCCTGTTTGGCGATGGGACCACATAAAAATGGGGGAAGTAAGAATCGAACTTACACATACGGGTTTTACAGACCTATTCGCTAAAAATTGCTGTAACTCTCTAACTCTAGACAGAAGCTTTTTACGCGCTCTACCGATTGAGCTATTCCCCCTTATTAAATTTAACCAAGACACTCTTAGAGTAAAACCATACCTCTTTATCTCTTCACAGCGGTTTGTGTTAATTGCTGTAAGTGTCTTAAAAGTGCAGGGCGGGATTCGAACCCGCGTAAACGGTGTTGCAGACCGCCGCCCAGCCACTTGGCTACCCGCACTTATTTACCAAGGAACTCTTTCAAGATGTCATTAAAAGAATCCTTTTTAACTGTTGCATGATTTCGATAAGTAGGGCCAAATGAAAGAATAAGATTTTCATCTACTCCCGCCTTCTTCAGCAAATCTTTTGCAACACAACCAAAGCCATACTTCTGGTCATAATCCGTCATCTTCTTAAGAGTTTTCTTTTCTAACTCTGAGGCTTCTTTTACAAGGTCAAAAATTTCACTAATGTCTTTTTCCTTTTCTGCTTCGCGGTTTACCTTTTTTTCAGCAACCTGAAGTGCTTCAATTGTGTCGTACATTTCTTCTGTTACTTCTGAATAAAATTTCATATTAATTACCTCTTTTTTCTACTCTTTTTTTTGCTTCCATATAATAATCAATATTATCCCAAGGAACTTTTTTCCCTTCGACATATTTATACCGAGCAACGGCCCGTCCCTTAAGATGTATAAACTCAAAAGCAATGTCCTTATTTTTACATAATTCTATTACTTTTTTTGCACTTGCTATTCCGCATCCTGTTTTATCTCTCAAAAATTTTATATCTTCAATTTTTCCCATATTTTCCTTTCTATTGAAGAACAAAGGGCGACCAGTGGAATTTGCATCCACACAATCCGGAACCACAATCCGGTCCAATAACTGTTTCTGGCATGGCCGCAGTCGGAATGGCGGGATTTGAACCCACGATCTCTTGATCCCAAATCAAGTGTCATAGCCAAGCTAGACCACATCCCGATATTCAAGACACCTTTTTACACAAATCAGGACTCGAACCTGAAATTAAACGTTGGAAGCATTTTGTTTAACCCTTAAACTATTTGTATTTTTTAAAATTGCTGTATGTGTCTTTATTCAATGGTTCCCTTGAAACCGTTTTCTTTAGCCTTTTGATATTCTTTATTTGCGTTACTTTTAAAAAAAGGAATATGATTATAATAATCTAACGCTTCCTCTCTCTAAGAAGAAGTTTCACCTTCTATTCCATTCATTACAGATTTAACATATGCCATTTTTTCTTCCCTCCTTTAAAAACGACGCAGGTAGGATTCGAACCTACAGGCCACTGCTGACCAACGGTTTTCAAGACCGAGCCTCCTCCCCTCTAAGGTACTGCGCCAAATAACAAAGTCCATAACATTTTCATCTTTTCTAAGAATGGGAATAAAAATAGAAAATGTTATAAATAAAAATTCCCAATAGGTTAAAGAGTTAAGATTATAAAAAAATAAAATTTGCTGGAATGGACTTTTAGAAACGCAACCAGATGGATTTGAACCATCGGACCGCCCTAGGGCGATCAACAGCTTAGCAGGCTGCCGCAATAAACCACTCTGCCATGATTGCATATGGAAGTTTAACGCTAACTCCCAACGACCAGCTTATTACGATTTTTAAAGGAAAATCCGTCGCCTTCGAAACGTCATAACCTTATTCTGTGTAATCACCCACCTGGGGGTCGAACCCAGCCCTGCTGATTTAGAGTCAGCCATCTTTACCGCTTGACTAGTGGGCGTCACACAAGACAGATATATAGCTGTGTCTGTCTTTATCTTATAAATATATTATATTATAATTTTTTTTAAAAATCAAATCTTGCTTTATACTCTTCAGCAACAGCAGATTGTTCTGGAGTATTAGTACAGAAGAAAACTCCTTCTTTTTCTTCAAAAACATTTCTTGCAATAGACTCATATAAAGTAGAACATAAGCCATGAATATCACTTAAAGAGTCGTTATAATATTGTACTACTTTATTTTTAAATACTACATAAGTAAGGTTGTTTGTAAAAACTCCAGAAATAGTTTTTGCATAATCAAAAGCGGGATTGTATCGAAAAGCTCTTTCAAATAAATATGCAGCATCTGTGCGATTTGGTTCTGTTGCGTAGATTTTCTTAACAGTATTTGATGGAATTACTTTAATATCTAAAGATCTAGGACCCCATTCCTTTTTTGTAGGAAGTAATGTAGTAAGTGCATCTGCCTTATCTGGATTATCTACGTATAATTTAATAGAATCTCCTTCTTCATTATAAACGATAGTAATTTCATCATCAGCTCCAAACAGTGCTTTTAGCTACTGATAGAAGATTGCCCAGGGTGGTGAAAGGTTTAGTTTTGCCATTTTATTTCTCCTTTTAAAATATATTTTAAAATAATACTCGGTATTGGATTCGAACCAATGACTTCTAACTTGTAAGGATAGCACTCTCCCAACTGAGTTAACCGAGTAAAAAACCAGTTTCTATCTCTTGTCGCTGAAACTGGTAAACATGACGATCTTGCATATCGCACGTGCATTTTTGATATACAATAGAATAACAATCAAGTGTGCAGTTTCAATCACACGCATCTGGCTAGGGTTGCACAAGTTTTTTTAGAGTATCTTACGGCTCTTCCCCTGCTCTATGAGGTGTCTATCCTCAGTGTCCCTAGGTACACAGCTCTATTTTCTTACTGGCTATTAATGCTTGCCTATTGATTGTTAGTGGAAATGATGAGATTCGAACTCACGACCTCTTGCTTGCAAGGCAGGCGCTCTCCCAACTGAGCTACATCCCCATATGCGGCCGTCGCCGCATTTTTAATTAATTCTAGACACTTTACATATTTCGTATCTGCTTGCTTAGAAGGCAAGTGCCTTTTCCATTTGGCTATTCGCGATTCATCGCAAATTGGGATTCGAACCCAAACATACTGTGTAAGTATGATTGCTGTATGTGTCTCAGTACACCCTTAAGGAGTTGAACCTTATGTACCGCGTTATCAGCACGGCCCTCAAACCCTCGAGGACAAGGTGCATAATAGGTAAATAAGACTCGCTAACAATTCCGGACTTACTAGAAAACCTTATTTAATCGTTTGACTTTTGGACTATCTAGACCCTCGCTAGAAGATTACCGTGAGAGAGTTTGCTCTGTTCGAAGTTTGAGCTATCCGATGGTCTTCCATCTCCAATCAAACACCTAAATATTTCTATTTAGGCTTTTCAACTAGTTGTAATGGGCAGCTAACCCATTAGTTCCCCAGGAGAGAATCGCACTCACTC
>CACZGA010000070.1 GCA_902780585.1 uncultured Erysipelotrichaceae bacterium
GGGAAAGAGTATTCTTAGTAGTTTTATAGAGACAGTATGGTTGGTGAAAATACTGATACGAATAAGAAGAAGACATCCTATAAAAAGGAAGCGGGTTACTCCGTTAAGGGTTATGAAAGAAAAAAATAAGGTGGCACCGCGGTTATTTAATCGCCCTTTGTGCACACCTTTTTTGTTTGTAGGAGGGATAAAAATGATACAAAGACAAAAAGGTTGTAATGACATTTATGGGAGAGAAGCTAAAGTATGGAAGTATGTGGATACAGTTATAGATGCTTTGATGGAAAAGTATAATTATAATTATATTCGTACACCTATTTTTGAAGCTACTGAATTATTCCATAGAGGAATTGGGGAATCTACAGATATTGTTACAAAAGAAAGCTATGACTTTGAAGATAAGGGTGGAAGAAGAATTACTTTAAGACCTGAAGGTACTGCAGGAGTAGTACGTAGTTTTATCGAAAATAAAATGTATGGGGATCCTAATCAACCAGTAAAAGTTTATTATAATGGAACAATGTATCGTTATGAGAGACCACAAAGCGGAAGAGATAGAGAGTTAACACAATTTGGTATGGAAATACTAGGTAGTGATGATCCTTTATGTGATGCTGAAATAATTAGTGCAGCTGTTAATCTTTATAAAATGTTAGGTTTAAAAGAGATTAAAGTAAATATTAATAGTTTAGGTGATAATGATTCTCGTCATAAATATAGAGATGCTTTAGTAGAATATTTTAAGCCACATATTAAGGATTTTTGTGAAGATTGTCAGGAACGTTTAGAAAAAAATCCACTTAGAATATTAGATTGTAAAGTAGATCAAGATAATGAAATTTTAAAGAAAGCTCCTAAGACATTAGAATATTTAAATGAAGAGAGTAGAGATAGGTTTGAAAAGGTTCAAGACTATTTAGATATTATGGAGATTAAGTATGAAATTAATCCTAATATTGTTAGAGGATTAGATTACTATAACCATACAGTGTTTGAGGTTGAAGCTAAAGTGGATGGCTTTGGTTCAAATAATGTTTTAGGTGGTGGAGGTCGTTATAATGGACTTGTTAACCAACTAGATGGACCAGAAACACCTTGTGTTGGATTTGCTTCTGGTATTGGTAGAGTTGTAAGAGCATTAGAGCTAGAGAAAATAAAGGTTCCTATTGTAGAAGATATTGATTTGTTTATTATGTATGTTAATGATGAAGAAAAGAAATATGCAGCTTATTTAACTCAAGAATTAAGAATGGCTGGCTTTATAGTTGAAACAGAGTATACAGGTAGAGGATTAAAAGGACAATTTAAACAAGCTGATAGATTAAAGGCTAAATTTACTTGTGTATTAAATAGTGAAGATTTAGATAATCATGAAGTTAAAATTAAAAATAATAAGACTAAAGAAGAACAAATAATTTCATTAGATTTATTAATATATTTCTTAGATGAAATGATTAATGCTGGTTGTGATGATGAGTGTGATTGTGGTTGTGAACACGAATATTGCCACTGTGATGAGACTTGTGAATGCGGTTGCCAAGATGGTGGAGAATGTACTTGTGGAGAAGAGTGCTACTGTGATGAGTCATGTGAATGTGGTTGCCAAGATGGTAAAGAGTGTACTTGTGGAGAAGAATGCCACTGTGATGAGTCATGTGAATGTGGCTGCCAAGATGGTAAAGAGTGTACTTGCAATGGTGAATGTCATTGTGGAGATAAAAAATGTACTTGTGGGGAGTGATTAGATGAAAATAAATGTTAATGAACTTAGTAATCATTTAAATGAAGAGATAATTTTTAGTGGCTTTGTAGATGCTGTTAGAGATAAAAAATGGGTTATGTTTGTGATTTTAAGAGATGCTACTGGTAAAGTACAATTGACTATTGAAAAGAGTGAAGAAGCAAATAAAACTTTATTAGATATTATGAGTGAAGTAACTGTTGATTCTACTGTTAGAGTAGTTGGAAAAGTAGTTTCTAATGAAGCAGTAAAATTAGGAGGACTTGAAATTATTCCTTCTAAGATTGAAGTAACTAGTGAAGCATTACCTTTACCATTTGATTATAATAATCTAGATGGAGTAAATATTGATACTAGGATGGATTTTAAATGGTTAGATATGAGAAATCGTCGTAATACTTTAATTAGACAAGTTGAATCTTGTTTGACTGAAGGTATGAGGTCTTTCTTATATGAGAATCATTTTACTGAAATTCATTCACCTAAATTGATTGGAACAGCTTCAGAGTCTGGTTCTGACGTATTTGAGGTTAAATATTTTGATAGAGAAGCTTATTTAGCACAATCTCCACAATTTTATAAACAAATGGCTTTAGCTGGAGGACTTGATAGAGTGTTTGAAGTAGGGCCTGTTTTTAGAGCAGAAAAGTCTAATACTAATAGACATGCTACTGAGTTTACGGGTTTTGATTTAGAGTTTGCTTATATCGATTCTTATGAAGATGTAATGGATTTAGAAGAAGATTTATTAATTGCTGGTTTGAAGGTAGTTAAAGAAAGATATGGGGATGAGATTTTAGAAATTTTTGGTAAGGAAGTAATTATTCCTACTAAACCTTTCCCTAGAATTAAGTTAAAAGATTTATATCAACAATTACATGATAGATATCAATTTGAAATTCCTAAAGAAGATATAGGTGATATGAACGCTGAGGCAGAAAAGTTAACTTATAAGTTTGCTATGGAAGAGTATAATTCTGAATTTATCTTTATTGTTGATTATGCTGCTACTAAGAGACCATTCTATCATATGAGAGATAGTGAAGGTAAATTACAAGGCTATGATTTAATTTGGAGAGGTACAGAGATTACTTCAGGAGCGCAAAGAGAACATAGATATGAAGAATTAGTTAAGAATGCTAATGAAAAGGGTTTAGGCAAAGACGTAGAATTCTATTTGCAGTTCTTCCAATATGGATGCCCTCCACATGGTGGATTTGGAATAGGTTTAGATAGACTAACAATGTTATTATTAGGCCTTCCTAGTTTAAAAGAGACACAGTTCTTATTTAGAGGACCTAATCGTTTAACACCATAAAAGTTGCTATGCAACTTTTTTGTTTTATGTTATACTCTTAGTAAGATAGGTGAGGTAGATGAGTGCCAAGAAAAAGAATGATAAAAGTGCTAAAGATTATGAAACTATATATACTGCTTTTTTTGTTATAATATTTATGATTTTATTTGGTGTTATAGGATATTATTCTTTAAGTGTTCAAAATAAAAATATTTTATCTTCTATTCAAATTAATAAAAAAGAAGAGGGAATTTTATCTTATACTTCTTCGGTTATTACTATAGAGAGTGAGAAAAAAAATACGACGTTGTCTATTGAGAATTTACAAGATAAGGATGTTAATATTCAAGTATATTTTAAGGAAGATGAGAGAATGAAAAGAGAGTGTGGGTGCTCTTATAGTGGTTTTCATTATTCTTCTATTCGTTATTCTATGGAGAAAGCTCATAATTTATCTTTTCAAGATGGTAATATGGTAGTTTTACAAGATACTATATTGTCTAAAGAAAAAAAAGATATAAATATTACTATGTGGTTAGAAGGGCAAGATAATACTGATGCTCATATTCATGGGACTTTTGTTGTAAAGGAGGTTTAGCCTCTTTTTTTCTTTGTAAAATAAGGATTTTATTAAAGAGTTGAAATTTTTTGATTTTTTTAGTATAATGAAGTTGTCAGAGATATGTACAGACACTTTTAAAACCGACTAAAATAACGATACGGGAGTTCGGAACAGTTATCGGTGTTGAATACTTATTTATTTAAGGATCCTAAAGATAACGTATGAACACCCACCTGGTCAAGAGATTAGGTTTTATCGTTCGTCCGAGGCATATCTCCTGACTTTTTTTATTGTCTTTTTTTTTGACGTATGGTAAAATATACGTTACCGGGGTGATAAGAATGGATAATACAGCTACAAATACTAAAACTCATAATGGTGGTTTTCTAACACTGGCTACTTATGATCCTAATGATAAAAAGATAATTTATTATAAAACAGAATGTAAGGGAGTTCGTAAGAAGACAAAGCCTATAGAAGCAGAAAAAAAAGTTCAGAGTTTTACTTCTAATGTTATTTTAGAATTTAAAAAGAAAGATGTTAGAATTGGATTAAGTCAGGCTGGATGTTTTTCTAAATCTTCTTCTTATCATTCTACTTCGCCTGTTGAAGTTACTAAGTTTATTCGTAATAATAGTGTTAATGGGAAAGCTCCTATTTATGTAACTACAAATATTGATGATAGTGGAAAATGTAATGTTTATAAATTTGCAGATTTTCCGGCTTATGTAAATGATGCCTGCGATGAGCTTATGGGGACATATATTAGAACACTTCAAAATGAAAAGCCTAAAGGAGCTTCTAAGGGCAAAGTTTTATCATTATCTCAATGTGGAATGTTGGATTTTTTGACATCTGAGAATATTGCGAAAGTTAAGAAAATAGTATATAGCGAACCAGATCGCTCTCGTTGGCCAGAACTATTTGAGAAGGCCGGGGTTTCCGAATTGGTTGGAACTGTTTCTTTTTTAGAAAAATTTAAATTTACGGAAATACCAGAAGCTTCTATATCTTTAACTACTTATCGTAAAATGTTAAATTCTCTTGAATTTATTTATAACAGAGATTATTTTTATTTAAAAAGACTATTAGAAGTCGCTAAAGATAATCAAGAAATATTGTTAAAGTTATCTTTAGTTAGTCAATTTGTATTTAATAAACCACTTTCTATTTATGCAAGTAAATCTAATTCAGCTGATTTGCAAACTGAATTTAATAATAGTAATGTGATTCCTTTTGAACCACCTTATGTAAAAGAGAAAAAAGATGTCGCAGCATAAGTTTGAAAGATTAAAAAAAGTTGTTGGGGTAGATAATTTAGAATTACTTGGGACTAAAAGTGTTTTAGTTTTAGGCTGTGGTGGTGTAGGAGGTTACGTAGTTGAAGCCTTAGTTAGAAGTGGTATTGGTGAAGTTATTTTAGTTGATTATGATATGGTAGAAGAAACTAATATTAATAGACAAATTATTGCGTTAAACTCTACTATTGGGAAGCTTAAAATAGATTTATTAGAAGAAAGAATAAAAGATATTAATAGTAATTGTAATGTTATTAAGATTGGTAAGTTTATTAACCAAGATAATTAT
>CACZGA010000071.1 GCA_902780585.1 uncultured Erysipelotrichaceae bacterium
GTTGGTGAAACTTCTACTGCTCAAATTATTGCTGAGCTTGGTGATATTAATAGGTTTGAAAATATCAAACAATTAAATGCTTTTTGTGGACTTGATCCAACTATAATTCAATCAGGCAAATCTATTAACTATCATGATCCAATATCTAAACGTGGTAATAGAAATGCTAGAAAAATATTATTCATTACTTGTTGTAGTATCATAAGATCTTCTGTACTCCATAATGTAGATAATGATTTATTAATTTATTACAGAAAAAAACAAGCTGAGAATAAACATTTCAAAGAATGTATTATAGCTTGTTCTACTAAATTATTAAGGACCATTTTTGCAATGTGTAAAAATAATTCCTTATATGTGCAAAAATAATATAACATAATTTTTTTTAAAAATCTACTATTGTAGATGTTTTTGTCATGCATTCGTTTCAAAAATAAGTATTAAAAATAGTACTTGACTTTATTTAGATTGTCATAAAAAATATGAATTATAAAATCCTTATTTTCTATTCTTATATTTAAATAGATATGAAGGTCTATGTCCTTCTCCAGTTTTCATTTTGTTGGTTTTTTCTACTTTAGAAGCAATTATTCTTCTAAATGGAGCATCTAATAATTTTTTTCACAACAAATCTTCATAATAGACTTATACATTAAATATCTCTTCATTATTTCACCATCCTTTCTTTGGATGGATGATTTATAAACACAAAAAAATCTATCTTTCGATAGATTTATATACCAAACTCGGTATTGTTCCGAGCAGATTCCTCAATGGAGCGACCGGGGGGAATCGAACCCCTATCACAGCCTTGGCAAGGCCGTATTCTAACCATTAAACTACGGTCGCATAAATGGAGGGGCCTACCGGATTTGAACCGGTGATCAGGGTGTTGCAGACCCACGCCTTACCACTTGGCTAAAGCCCCGTACGTATATTGATTATAGCAAATCTACTCTTATTTTTCAACTTTTTTTATAAAAAAGAGAAGAATTAATTACTTCTTCCCTATTTTATATATATTATGATAATTATATTTTAATTCACTATTTTCAACTATTTTTCTTAAACCATTTTGGTCATTATATGAATAGACAGTATCTTCTTGTAATATTATTACTTCATTATTCTCTATATACCATTCTTTTATATCTTCTAATTCTAATAATAAAATGGTATTATCTCCTAGTTTTTTATAGATTTTATTATCTTCTTGATAATACTTATAATTATTAATTGTATCTGTTTTAAACAATTGATCTTCTATAAAAAAATCACTCTTTGTTAGGACTTGTTTATCATTATTATTATAAGTAATATAAGATGTTTCTTCTGGGTCTATTTCTGTCCATTTTTTATTCATTATATCTAGGGTGTATTCTTTTTGGTTCTCTCTATCTGTAATATAAATTACATCATTTCTTACACCATTAATATATGAGTTTTTTGATATTTTAGTGGGTAGTTTATATGAATTTATTTTCTTGCCGTTATAGTAATATATTTTTTCTATTCCCGCTACTGAATTGTTTTCTAACAATACATAATAATCCTTTACTGTACAAGCTTCAATATTATCATATAAATCATAATCTATTACTTTTTGATATTTATTAGTACTATTATTAATAATTAATAGACCTTTATAGTTCCATATATAATATACTAAGTCTTTATCTATATTATTATTGTAAACTTTTAAAGACTTATAAGAAGTATTTTTATTACTTGAAGATGGATAAGTTAATTTATATTTCTTTATTTTGTTTTTTATTTCTTTAAAGTCTTCATTATTTGTTTTTAATAAGTAATCTATAGATACTTGTTTATTATCTTTTAGACAAGCTATGTCATATTGTTTTTTGTCAGTTATTAATAAAAGACATTTAATATTATTATGTTTAAAATTTTTAATATTTTTTATTATCTTACTTTTTTTAGATTTTTTATTATATAAAGATAATACATAAGATGAGTCTTTTTTATTAATAATAAAATCATAGTTATTACCTTTATTTTTATAATAGTGTTCTATTATGGAATAGTTATTTACTTTATATGTTACTTTATGCTCTTTTTTTAATACATAGTTAAATAATGGTACTAGTAACATTAATATAACTATGATAATTATAAATAGTTTTTTCATACCATCACCAATTTAATTATAACAAACTAAAAGAAGAAAAACTACTTTTCTTCTTTGTCTTTATCTTTTGGTGGGTGTGGGTATTGTTTTTTTGCTTCCATCATGAATGAGGTTATCCTTGTTTCAATTTCTGTTAAAGCATCTAAACTAATATTTGAAAGTGTTACAAATTCTTTTACGGTATCGATATAAACCTTACCCCAAATTAGAGAGCCTACTACTTTTAAGTCATTGAATAAATCAGGAGTAATTGAATTTAAGAAATAACCAAATAATAATCTTTTTCTACCAATTAATATTCTTTTATTGGTTAGTGCTATTACTGCAGTTTCTATCATGTTAATGGGATTATCATTCTTTTGTGCAACAAAAACATATAATACTTCTTCATCTGGATTAAGGTGACGTTGTACTATTTCTGAGTTCTTTTTTAAACGCCAACCTACTGTCATCGGATGTTCTTTTTTGAATTTTAATGCCAACCTATATACTGATTTCATATTTTTCCCTTTCTTTCTATATCAACCCACTATTTTTAAAAGTTTGTAAATAATGGGTGGTATTCGTTAAACCATCTACGTAGTCAACTATTTTACTATTTTGAACTATTACTAAAAATGGAGTCCCAAAACCATTTTGGAATAATTCATTTGAATTTAGTAATCTTTCTTGATCTTCAACTACAACTTCTGATGTATTTAAATAATAAATATCTAATTTATAATCTTTAGCTATTTTTTGTAAAATAGGTTCTGCTATTTGGCAGTATTGACATGTTGGTCTAGCCATTAATACTATTCTTTTTTTAGATGCTTTATAATATTCTAGATAAGTTTCTACATTAATGTTAATAAAATCTTTCATTTCAGATTCGGTTATTTTAGCACTTTCTTTTTGAGCTATATCTAGAACACTTTCCTCACTACTTTGGGTATCATTTGTAGTAGAGCTTTTTTCATTTTTATTAGGGCTGATGGTAGCGCTTATTAGGATTAAACCTATTATAAAGAAAGCTACTATAAAGCCAGTATTATTTTTTTTCATACGTTCCCTCTTCTATTTTTATTATAACACAATTAATTTGATTTTTTATCAATATATTCTTCATATGGAATACTTTTATCTGTAATAGTACCATCATCGTTTATTTCTATTACACGATTTGCTACTGTACTATTTAATTCATAGTCTCTTGAAGTAAATAACACTTCTCCTGTAAAATTACATAGTCCTTTATTTAAAGATGTAATACTTTCAAGATCTAAGTGGTTTGTTGGTTCATCTAGGATTAAGAAATTAGGACTTTCTAGCATCATTTTAGATAACATGCATCTGGCTTTTTCCCCTCCTGATAAAACATTAACTTTTTTAAATACATCTTCTCCAGAGAATAACATTCTACCTAAGAAGCCTCTTAATACTGTTTCATCTTTTATATCATAGTACTGACCTATCCATTCCATAATATTTTTATCTGTATCAAAATACTCATTATTGTCTTGTGGTAGGTATCCAGGAATAATTGTTTTACCCCACTCTATTGTTCCTTTATCATACTTTTCTTTACCTATTAGGATGTTAAATAATGTTGTTTTTACCATATCGTTTCCAGCGATAAAACATATTTTATCTCCTTTTAAAACTGTAAATGATACTTTATCTAGTATTTTCTTACCATCTACTATTTTAGTTAAATTTTCTACTTTTAATATTTCTTTACCAGCTGGTTTTTCTATTTTGAAATCTATATATGGATATTTTCTAGAAGATGGAACTATTTCATCTAATTGTATTTTTTCTAACATTTTTTTACGTGATGTAGCTTGTTTACTTTTAGAAGCATTAGCTGAGAATCTTGCAATGAAAGCTTGTAGTTCTTTTATTTTTTCTTCTTTCTTTTTGTTTGATTCACGCATTTGTTTTTGTAGTAATTCACTTGACTCATACCAGAAATCATAGTTTCCTACATATAGTTTGATTTTAGAATAATCTATGTCTGCGATATGAGTACATACTTTATTCAAAAAGTGTCTATCGTGGGATACAATGATTACGGTATTATTAAAGTTTATCAAAAATTCTTCTAACCAACGTATAGCTTCTAAGTCTAAAGAGTTAGTAGGCTCATCTAATAGAAGTATATCAGGGTTTCCAAATAGACTTTGGGCAAGTAATACTTTAACACGTAATTTAACAGGTAATTCTTTCATATCACAATAATGATATTCTTCTGATACACCCAAATTATTTAATAATGTAGCAGCATCTGGTTCGGCGTTCCAACCATCCAACTCCATGAATTCTGCCTCTAAGTTAGCTAGTTTCATACCATCTTCTTCACTGAACTCTGTTTGGGCATACATCTTGTCTTTTTCTTCCATAATCTCATATAGTTTACTATTACCCATAATTACTACGTCAATTACTCTTTTATCATCAAATTGATAATGATCTTGTTTTAAAATAGAAATTCTTTCTCCTTTACTAACTTCTATTTCACCTGTAGTAGTTTCTAATTCTCCACTTAATAGTTTTAAGAAAGTAGATTTTCCACTACCATTAGCTCCTATTAATCCATAACAATTTCCATTAGTAAATTTTAAATTTACATCTTCAAATAAAACTCTTTTTCCAAACTTTAAACTTACATTATGTACTTGTATCATATAATCACCTCAAGTTACTTTATTTTACTATGAAAACAAAAAAAAGACAAGATAACCTGTCT
>CACZGA010000072.1 GCA_902780585.1 uncultured Erysipelotrichaceae bacterium
GTTTCAATAAAATTTTCTGCTTGTCTATTTATCATTTGATAATTATACTTTGGTCCATAAATAGTTTTTACACAAGCATAGAAATCTTCTCTATCTAATAGTTCTTTTGTTTTTTTGGGATATATTAACGTACATTTTTTATGTACATATCTATTCCCTATTTGGATACATGGTTCTTTTGTTCTTTCAAAGTTTTTATTACAAAGTAAACATTTTACTATTGGCATTTGTTTTTTCCTTTTTTATTCATATATTTTATTATATCATAAAAAAAATAAGAAGTCAAGGATTACTCCTTGACTTCTTCTTCAAACAATTCTCTTAAATCATATACAATCAATGATAATTGCTCCACTTGATTTCTTGTGATTTGAGAAATCTTCTTTCCTTTACCCAGGTTACGTCCAATAATTTCTTCAATTCTAGGACGGTAATAATCCTTGTGTTCTGGTGGAATAGATTGTAATAATTCAGAACATTCTTTATATAAAGCATCAAAATCAAGTTCTTCATATGATGTTGATGTATTTCTATCATTTGTAACAAATTCTTTGCCAGCTTTAAAGCATCTACTAAAGAACTGTATGAAAAATTAATTTCAGGTTGCATATATCTAAATCTAGAACCACAATCTACAGTCCCATCTAAAGAACGTAAAGTTAAAACTCTGGTAGGGACTCCCTCTTTCATAACAAGATGTGCGTAACCATATATATCAACCATATTTTTAATAATTTCATTATAGCTATTGCTTAAGGTTGGTACAATTTGATTATATTCTGTTCCATCTTGTCTTTTAAAAGTTTTATCTTTATCATGTGATATAAACAAAACTGCGTAACCAAGTTGTGTTACATCGCTTTACTTGAACCCATCCTTGACCATAAGGAATTTGATTTAGAGTATCAACATTATTTTGGTCTATAATATATTTCTAACAAGCCGCCGCAGCTATATCAATAGTATCCACGATAATAGACTGAAAACGATCTTTTACTTCTGGTCTTTTTAATTGTCTTAAAATTTGTTTCATTTCTGCCCAAGTAGTAACATCCTGTGCCTAAATATTAGGAATTGCATTATAACCTCTTTCAAAAGCTAAAAGTAATGCTCCCGGCATTTGTGAACCAAAAGTTGTTTTACCAATCTTACCTGGTCCATAAAGATATGTAATATATCCACTTAAATCTCTACTTACTTTATGGGGCTAAATTTTCATTAAATCAATCGCCATTTTTATACCTCACTATTTTCTTTTTCCATACTCATAGTTTAAAAGGGCAAGCGGTTTAACCGCTTGCCTTTAAATTACCAATCAAAACCACCATCAGAAACTGTAGACAAAGGTCCTGTCATTGTAACAGGAGTCTGTGCTTTTGCACTCTTCTGATTCTTAGAATATTCAATTGCATTAGTCTTAATTTCCTCAAGACGTACATTTCTATCTGCAATCTTATCCTGAAGTTCCTTTGCTTCTTCCTCTGTTAAGTCATAAAGCTGAGGTCTTGAACCTTCGATTACCCATTCTCTACGAGTCTTTTTAGAGTATTCTACTGCGGGTTCACCCCATGCGTTCTCAACCTCTTTTTTTATCTCAACGGTTGTGCTCTGGATGCTTCCCCAAACCTGTGTATAAACAGGTTCTGACTTACTAACATTCAATCCTTCAAAATATTCAATTGCTTTAGGATTATAAGCAATTACATCCCAAGGAAGAATATCTCCCTTAAAATTAAAGATAACACCGTGAAGTCTTGCTCTAAGAACATCTCCACTATCTTCTTCAGGTTCAATAACTTTTACTTCATTGATAACCATATCAAAAGTAAATTTATTTCTTGAAGGTCCCTCTGGAGCTAAATCTTTTACGAAAGTAATAAAACCACCTTCGTTTCTCTGAGCAGAAACAGCTCTGTTCTCATTAACCAGATAAAAATCATTCAAATCTCCAGCAGGAGTAACTCTAATCTTCTCAGCGTGTTCCTTTCCAACACCCTCTTCAATCCATGCCTTCTTTTCAGAAGTAATTCTCTCAAAAGCAGCAAAACGAGAATCTGCTTTGCCATTTCCAAAAGTGGAAGTTACAAAAGTGTAATGAACAGGAATAACATTTAAACCAGCTTCATCTGTTGCAATATGGATAGTTCCTGACCAGAACTCTTCTCCATAGTGCTTAGAGGCCTGATTCTGTACTGTCTTTTTTACTAAATCAAAATCATACAGTCTACCTTCTAAAATCTATCTATTCTCTGTCTTTTTCATTTTTTTACCTCTTTTTAATTCTTTTTCTCTTTTTTTATTACTTTATATATTTATTATATAATAATTTTTTAAAATTTTCAAGTTCCCTCATAAGTAATTAGTTCTTTACCGTAAGGAAGCTGTTCTATCCATTCACAAAATCTATGCCATTCTGTTAATTTATGATAACGACGTTGGAAATAAATATTTCGTAGAACTTCATAATTAAGAGTTACAGTTCTAGTTTGTAACCAACCTTCAGGAAGTATTCTAATTAATTCTTTCCAATATCTTTTTATATTTTTGTCGTAATGTTTCACAAATACAAATTATATCTTCCCAGCATCCATCAATGGTTGTATCATAATTATAAGGTTCTTGATCAAAAACTTTCAAATCTCGAACCAAATCGTCTGTTTCAAAACAATCAATTGTGATAGGAGTAGATGCTAATTTATGCATAGTTGAAGTACTATTTGCAACTGTTCCAACCTTATAGGTATCAAATTCTTTCCACCAATATAACGGAGCAGTTATATCAACAGAAACAAAAATTTGACGCATAAATTTTCTATCACTTGTTCCTGCTTTAATCATACGTTGAGCTAAATTTAAATCATTAGGGCCAAGATACGCATATTTGACAGCGTTACGGTCATAATCACAATTCAAAACTCCATTCTCTCTTAACCACTCAGCGTATTTCTCATTTGCTTTATCCCATTTGTCATACTCTTCATTAAAATCATATTTTTCATTTGCGTCAATATATTTTTCTGCTACTTCATAATCATAATCACAATACTCTAATTCTGCAATTCCAAAATAGCTATCAGATTTTTCCCAACTTTCAAGAGGGTTACGAAGTCCTCTAAAAGCTCCTTCAAAATTCATAACTTCAGTTTTTTCAAATTTCATATTTTATCTCCTACAGTAATAGCAGTAGTATTTTTTTCTAAATTTGTTGTTGTATATATAGGATAAGATAATGGAGTTGTCCAAGTCCAAGTAGAATTATTTCTATATCCATCCCAATAAACTTCATTTAAAAGAGTTTCTAATTCTTCTTTAGAAAATTCAATTTTTCCATTTTTATTTTTCTAAAAAACTTTAACTATCATTTTTTATTTACTCCAATATTTCCATTATATCCATATGTATCTGCTTGATACAATGAAATAAAATATTTTTCTTTTTCATTTAATTCATCTCGATTACATTCTAATAAAATCTCAAAAGTGAAATTCTAAAGTCCATAATCCATCATAGCTTTATAAAGTTTATTTCCTGGCGGGGTGTCAATACCCAGTCCTGCTTTACAATGCTAGTTCCATCTTTTATATATATCAACAGCCTGACCAATATAACATTCATTTGTTTCAATGTTTGTTATTTTATAAATTCCCATCTTAGTTTTATCTTTTAAAATAATTGGGAATTTAATCTTAGCGAGCGGCTGCCAGTATGTCTGCCATATTAACATAGATAAGATACGAGGTTTAGCCAATTCCATCTTTACTTTTTCTAGCTTCTTAATATCAGAAAGTTCTACTGAAGAAGGAACCAGTCGATAGTCATCTATCTTACTCTTCATCTCTTTCTATCTTAATAAAGCCTAGTAAGCTGCCTTTCTAGTCTACTTTAATGCCTAGAGTGCGGCGGCTTCCGCCTAAACTTCTTGTTGAACTAGAGTTAATTCATATTCATACTAGTTCTTTTGTTCTTGGCATTGTATCTTTTTAAGCTGTAGCTCTTGATCTATTGCCCGACGCCCTATATCTTCATAATCTTTTAATCGAGTTTGAATTGCCTGTTCTTCAAAATTATATTTCTAATTAAACTGTTGTTCTTTTTGCTATATTTTTTCTTCTATTGAAGATAATCGTTGCTCAGCATTTATTATTTTATCTGTATATCCTTGCTAGATTTTTTGCTCTTTCTCTTGAAGTTCTAACTATTTTTTACGAATTGCTCCTAAACGATAAATAAAATAATAAATTAATCCTAATAAAATTAATACAACAAAAAAAAGTAAAATCTATTTAATCATAATAAAAAATACCTGGGTTAATTTTTATAACCCAGGTAGTTCCTTTCATCAAGCTTCATAATCAAAAGTTCTACCATATTCAGTAAACTCAATAAACTTTACAGTTTCGTGTTTTACCTTTCCTGTCTCAGGATCAGTAACCTCAAGCTCTCCTTCAATACGCTGCATAAGAGGCTTGACTTCCTTTACCTTCTTACCATCTACTTCCTCACCAGTCTCTTCCTTGTGGTTAGTAAAAGCAGCGGTCAGAGTTGCATTTACACTACGATCCTTCATATCAAGTGCCTTTGCAATATCCTTTGCAGTAATACCATCTGATTCATGCTCTCTTACATAATTTAGAATCTTAATTGCGTTCTCACTAAACTTTGCCATTTTTGTAATTCTCCTTTTTTAAATGTATACTTTTTAATTCACTTATATTATAATAAAAATTTTTTTAAAAATCAACTTCCATTAACAACCTAGTTCTTCTTGTATATAGGCGTCTACTTCAAACAGGTCTTCAAATGAAAGGGCGTCTGTAATATTATTCATTTTGGACAAAGTGTCTTGAAGTTCTTTGTCCTTATTTTGAAGTTCATATTCTCTCGCTAATCTTTCTAAATTAGCCAATCTTCTTGCAATTATTTTTAATTCTTTTTTATTCATATTATTATTATACCAAAAATTTTTTAATAAATCAACTTATAAGAGTTAAAAATTCATCTTCCGTAATAATTGGAATATTTAACTGTTTAGCTTTTAAATTTTTACTTGAAGTGGACTCTGCATCATTATTAATTAAATAATCAGTCTTAGAGCTTACTGAATCAGTAACCTTTCCACCCTTTTCTTCAATTACAGCTTTTATTTGATTTCTATTCTTATAAAGTTTTAGTTTACCAGTAACAACAAATGTTTTACCTTCTAATTTATTCGATGTCGAAATAGAAACAACCGGCCGCATCTCTTCTATATATTTTTCAAAAATAGAGTCAGCTTCAGTAAAATCATAATCAAGTAAAGTTTGAATCATAACTTCACCAATTCCAGCTATTTCATATAATTCTTGACTATTGTTATCCACTGCTTCTCTGAAAGTTTTATAATCCCCAAACTTTTTAGCCAAGGCTTCAGAAGCTACTTTCCCAATTAAAGGAACTCCAATAGCACAAATAAATTTAGCAGTTGAACATTTTCTACTTTCTTCTATTGCATTTAATATTTTATTGACAGATACCGTACCAAAACCAGGTTTATTCGCCCATTCTGTTTTGTAAGTATTTAAAGTAAAAATATCTTCTATATTATTAAGCCAACCATAATTAATAAGTTTTTCAAGAGTAATTTTAGATAATCCTTTTATGTCTAATCCTTTTTTACCACAGAAATGGTCTAAACGATTAACTAATTTTCCATTACAATTTGGATTAATACAATATAAAACCTCACTGTCATTGTCTTTACGAATTTCAACATCTCCTCCACAATAAGGACAAGTTGTAGGAATTTGAATGCTTGGTATCTTTTTTGGATTATTTGTTTGGGCATGACTTACTTGCGGGATAATTTCGTTAGCTTTATAGATAAATACTCTCTGGCCAGGGAAAGCTCCACCCATTAATTGAGTCATAATGGTAATATTATGTAAACTTGCTCTATTACAAGTGGAACCATCAATATCAATATCATTATAAATAAGTACAGGAGTTAATTGACCTGTTCTACCCATAGTCCATTCAATATCTTTTACCTCAGTTTCATATTCTTTAATAGCTGGCTTCCAAGCAATAGCATCTCTAAAGTGATGAGCAGTTGCCCCTAAAGATTCTCCATATTCTATATCATCATATTTAAATACAACTCCATCACAAGGACAACCATTCCATTGAGCTTCTAGCATACAAGCGTCAATAGCTTTTTGGATTTCATCTTCTCCTTCATCCTTAGTTATAATTTCATGAGGTACTACTTCGAAATTAAGTTGCCATGCCGTAAATAGTTTATCATGATAGGTTTTATATTCGTTATCAATAGAAATAACATCCCAAGCTATAAAAGAAAGATTTCGAGATTTAACCTCATTCATATCTAAAAGAGCCAAAGCGCCTGCCGCAGCATTTCTTTGATTTTTAAATTTTTTACTATCAAAATCTCCTCTATAAATAATTACTTCCCCATCAACAACAACATGACCACTTTTAGGAATAATTAGAGGAATATCTTTTATATAATGAGCATGTTCTGTAATGTCTCCCCCTATGTATCCATCTCCTCTAGTATTGGCACTAACCAATTCTCCATCTTCATAAACAAGACGAACAGAAAGTCCATCACATTTTACACTTGCAATAAGGTGTTTATCTTTCTTGAAAGCCATTATTTCTTCAATAGAATGAACCTTATCAAGACTTAGCATAGGTCTGTCAATAATATGAACTTTTTTGATACCATTTAATATGGGAGCGCCAACAGGTAATTCGTCCCCATATTCTTCAACTAATTTATCATATTCAAAATCTGACATAATAGGAGAGTCAGTATTATAATAAGCATTTTTTGCTTCAATTATTTTCTTTTTTAAATCTTCTTTATTCATTATTTTTTATCTTTCTAATATTACATAACTAGTAGGTACATGGCAACAAGGACATTCACACGAATAACAATCTTCATTATATTGGCCGCTATACCATTGGTATTCAGGTGCCTCTGCTTCAAAAACACAACCACAGGTTAGACATTCAAAACGTTTAATCTTTTTTAATTTATTTAAATCACCTGGTTTAATAATTTTCATTTTATAATTGTCGCAGATTCTACGACGCTCCTTTCAATTATTTTAGTTCCGCTACCCAATTTAGATTGAACAGATATTTCATTAACAGGAACACAAATAGAATTTGGTTTTCAGAAAGTGATACTCGTTTACTTTTTCCTTCTTTTGTAATTAATACAACATATCCTTCATTAGAAGAAAAATTAACTACTCCAGTTATACCATCCCCATCTTTAAGATTAATACCCTTTACTCCGCTTGTTAATCTTCCAATAGGTTTAATATCATCAAAAGTAAATTTAATTGCATATCCTTGTTCTGTTACAAGAATAATTTTTTCATCATCATTCATAAAACGAACAAAAGCAAGTTCATCATTATTTAATTGCATATCCTTGTTCTGTTACAAGAATAATTTTTTCATCATCATTCATAAAACGAACAAAAGCAAGTTCATCATTTTCTTTTATTTTGATAGCTTGAATACCTGTTGTCTTTTTAGTATTAACATATTCTTCAAATTTCGTCTTTTTTACAAGACCATTTTTAGTAAAGAATACTACATAATCGGCGGGCTTCTCTCCTCTAGCAGAAGCAATTTCTTGAATAACTTCTTTATCATCTAATTTTAAGATAGTTTTAAGATTAACCCCTCTAGATGCATTGGTTCCTTCAGGAATTTTATCTACATTTAAACGATACATTTTTCCTTCAGAAGTAAAAATCATAAGAGTATCAACAGTATTTGTTGCTAACATTATTCTAGTAGATTCAGAAGCTGTTTTAACTCCTACTCC
>CACZGA010000073.1 GCA_902780585.1 uncultured Erysipelotrichaceae bacterium
TCATCTGCTTTAATATTGCCAATAGCATTTCCATAAATTACTACTGTCTGGGCATGAACATCCCCAGTTATAATTCCATTGCTTTTTAAAATATATTTACCATCTTTTATATCTCTTTCAATTTCAGCAATAGGAATACCACAAATACAAAGTCTAGTATAAGAGTTTTTCATTTTTTCCCCTTTCATATCTTATTTACAAATATATTATATAATTTTTTTTTAAAGAAATCAAATCTGTGCAGTTTGGACGAGATTGACAAATGAAAATTTTTTTGTTATAATATGTTATAAGGATGAGAAAGGAGTTATCTATAATGCACGAGATAGATGATAAAATAGTTATAGAAGAAGACTACGAAAGTCCAGATGCGGACGCTACTTAGTTAAAATTAGATTACACAATAGAGTCTCCTGTATAGCGAAATGAGTTAGTAAAAAAGATTGTAGAATCCTTACCTCCCTAGAGATTAACAAATAGATATTTAGAAATATTAGCAGATTATATCATTTTTGCAATGACAAAAGAAGAAAGAAAAACTAAGAACATAAATACTGATAATAGAATGGTAACAATAAATAAACGAGAAATTTCTTTTTAGGGGCTAGTAGGTAAATTTGAAAACGGTGAAGATGGTATTTATAATTTAATTACTGAGGATAAGAATATTATTTTTACTCCAAAAATTTCAATTACAGAAGAAGATTTAGAAGAAATTCCCGCTTTAAGACAGCTGCGGGCGGCGATTGAATAGGTAGAGAAGCTAGCTAAAACTGCGCGCGGCCGCCGCAAATATTTACTTAAAAAACAAATTATTCAAATGCGGCAAGACCAATATGTCATTAAAACGTCTTACAAACAACCTGTCTATTGTTTAAATGCAGTGAAAAATTTTAATTCAATGCGTTTTGACGATGACATCACGGTTGATTCTGATGGGCAAATAAAAGATAGAAGTTTAATTTCTTTTATGAATCCCGTTCATGTCTCCGCTCTTTTACGAAATTATTCTAAATTAAAAGAAGATTGTTATGGAAAGTTTTATACTGATGGATATTATATGATTGCGAGTTTAGAAAAGATTGTGGACGAAGCTTTGAAAGATAAATATCCTTTCTATTATAGTCTATTGATTTATAAAATTGATGGAAAATCTAATTTATAGATTCAGTAGCTATTGTAGAAATAGTATGGTATAAGACATTCGGTAGAATATATTTCTTCTCTTTGGCGTAATAAAATTCCTAAATTAATTGCAGAACAGGCAGAAACAGATTTTTTATATTGGTACTTTACAGAAAAAGAAAAAGGAAAATGGAAGAGATGTTCTAGATGCCATTAGGTAAAATTAGCTCATAATAAATATTTTTCTAAAAATAATTCTAGTAAAGATGGATTTTATTCTATTTGCAAGGACTGTAGAAATAAAAAGAAAATTTCTCCAAAGACAGCACCAAAAAGAATAAAAAGAATAACAATAGATGGGGAGGCGAGTTATGGCGAAACGTAAATGTATAAAATGTTAGAGAGTAATGGAAGATTTAAAGTTTTATTCTAAAAAGAACGGTTAGAAATTTGATATGTGCAAAGAATGTTTGACAATGCACGTTGATAATTATAATGAAGATACTTATTTATGGATAATTCAAGAAGCGGATCTTCCTTGGGTTCCAAGTGAATGGAACGCGATCAGAGAAAAGGAATATGCTAAAAAAGGTAGAAAAATGAACGGTATGAGCGTCATAGGAAAATATTTTTCTAAGATGCGATTAAACCAGTTTAAGAAGTATAACTGGGCAACAAGTGCGGAAGCTCAATAGGAAGCTAATGCAAATAAGTAGTTTAAAGAAGAACAGCAAAAGCAAATGGAGGAGAGACTAAAAGAGGATTTCGAGAAAGGATAGATTACATAGTCCCAATATCGAACTTTAGTTTCTTCTGCTTTTCAAAAGCAGCATTAGTATTTAGTACCCCCGATAGAATAGGACCCAGTTGGAAAAGATAATGCCTTTAGAGAAGAATATTTTTTATCGGAATAGGATTTACCCGATCCCGCGGCAGACTTGACAAAAGAAGATAAGCAATACTTAGCCTTAAAGTGGGGAAGAAATTATAAACCTAGTCAGTGGCTTCTACTATAGACTAAGTATGAAGAGATGATGCGGTCTTTTGATATTCAAGACGCGGACAGTAAGAATACGTTAATGTTTATCTGTAAAACATATTTAAAAATGGATGAAGCAATTGATATTGGAGATGTCGAAAGTTACCAGAAATTATCACGTGTGTATGATCAATTGCGTAAGTCTATGAAAGTAACGGCCGCACAGAAAAAAGAAGAAAATAATTAGTTTATTGATTCAGTTGGTTAGTTAGTAGCCTTTTGTTAGAAACATGGTCATCAAATACCTTAGTTTGAGATTAAGACTCCTCTTGATAAAGTGGATAAAATTATTGATGATTTAAAATTATATAATAGAGAATTAATTTATCAAGATAAGGCTCTTGCTAGACAGATTGAAGATTATATTAAATAGGCGCGGGCGGCAGCTGAAAAGAAGAAAGACCGAGATGCAGCAAAGGAAAGAGGCTAGGATTATTATACAATAACAGATAAGGATATTTTAGATTATAAAGATTTCCTTCGTACAGAGAAAAGTTAGACAGAAAAAGAAATGGAAGGAGGAAGTGAAGATGAGTCTAAGTAATATTTTAGACCAGTACATTGAACATGATACTAAAAAACAAGGTTTATCAGAAGAACGACTTTTAGAACAATTAGATAACTTAAGATATGCAATAAGTTTTTTTAGAAAATATCCAGACCTTTTAGTAGACTATATGAAAGGCCCAGACAGTACTTTTAATTTCTTTTTTTATCAAAGAATATTCCTTAGAATAGTTATGCGGCATCGATATGTTTATGCAACGTTTCCGCGTGCTTATTCGAAATCTTTCCTTTCAATGATGGCTTTAATGTTAAGATGTATGTTGTATCCTGGAGCACAATTGTTTGTTACCACAGGTGGTAAGGAACAGGCTGCTTCTATTACTGTTGCAAAGATAGAAGAAATATGCAAATTGATTCCGGCACTAAGTAATTAGATTAACTGGAATCGTGGTGTTTCTAAAAAATCTAAAGATGATGTTAATTATGTATTTAAAAATGGTTCAGTTATAAATATTCTGGCTGCCAAGGAGAGTAGTAGAGGACAAAGACGTACTGGAGGATTAATGGAAGAATGTGTCCTTATTGATCAAACAGCATTAAATGAAATTATTATTCCTACTACAAACGTTAACAGATTGCTTCCCGATGGAACACGTCATAGTGAATAGGTAATTAATAAATCTCAAATTTATATTACAACAGCAGGTTGGAAAAATTCATTTGCTTACGATAAATTAATAGAACTTCTAATTCGTAGTTTAATATAGCCAGATGAAGTAATGATAATGGGTGGAACTTATGAAACGCCTATTGTAGAAGGGCTATTAGATGAAGACTTTGTTGAACAGCTTAAATTGGCTGGAACTTTTAATGAAGATTCTTTCGATAGATAGTATAGAAGTGTATGGTCTGGAGATGCAGAGAATGCATTCTTCTCCGCATAGAAATTTGATAAGTATAGAACATTGCGGCAACCATAGTACGAATATAGCGGCCGCACCAGTAAAAATGCTTACTATGTCATTGGAGTTGACGTTGGTCGTATTGGATGTACAACCTAGGCTACTATCTTCAAGGTGACGCCGCAACCACAGGGAGTTGCTTTAAAGTCTCTTGTTAATATCTATACTTATGATGCAGAACATTTTGAGTAGCAAGCTATAAATATAAAGAAGTTATTTTATAAGTATAAGGCTCGCGCAATTGCATTAGATACAAATGGTTTGGGTATTGGTTTATTAGATTTTATGGTAAAGGCTCAAGAAACTCCAGATGGATAGTATTTACCTCCTTTTGGAATTTAGAATGATGAAGAAGGTGTTTATAAAAAATACTTTAAAGGAGTTAATGATGTATAGAAAGATGCTATTTTCCAAATAAAAGCTAATGCTCCAATTAATACATAGGCTTATTCTTTTGCTCAAACTCAAATGTCTAGCGGCAAGATTAAGTTTTTAATAGATGAAGCCTAGGCAAAAGCTAAGTTAATGGAAACGAAACAAGGACAGAATATGACTGTTGATAAAAGAAATGATTATTTGAAGCCTTTTGTTCTTACAACTATTCTAAGAGAACAAATGCTTAATCTTGTTGAAGATAATGAAGGTGTTAATATTATTTTAAAACAAGAGAATAGAGGTATTAAAAAGGATAAGTTTTCTTCTTTTGTGTATGGTTTGTATTATATTAAAAAGGAAGAAGATAGAAAGAAGAAAAGGAGAGGAAGAGATGTTAGTAAACTTTTCTTATTTTCTTCCTAAAAATAATGGACATTTTTTCAAAACAAGAAATTGTATTTTTTTAAATATAAATGTAAAACAAGAAAGGAGAAATATATTTCTATGAGAAGTTCAAGAGCAGAAATAAAGATAGAAGAAATTTTGTCAAATGCGGGTCTCAACTTTAAAGAAGAGTATAGTTTTCCTGATTTAATAGGACAGGGAGGTCATGCCTTAAGGTTTGACTTCGCTGTCTTTGATGATGATGATGAATTGGAAGAAACGTGAGTATTGTAAGAAACATGGAATTAAATTAGTTTTAATTCCTTATTGGGATGAAAATTTAATTACTTACGATTACATTATGAATAAAGCAGATATTTTTTGATGAAAGGTAAAAGGTGACTTCTTTGATAAATAGAGCAGCAGAAATAAAAAGACAAAATTTAATACTTGAAGGCACCGGCAATGGGAGAGTAGATTATTCAAAAATAAAAATTGGAACTAAAACTTTATAGGATGCAATTTTAAATATAGGTGAATATAAAAGAACCAATCCTGTATTGGGAGATAAAAAATAGGTCATGAGAGCTATCAATACAGGCGATATTGAAAGAATGAGATAGATTTCAAATTTCTTCTTTAAGACAAGCGGAATCTATTCTCGGCTATGTCGTTACATGGCTTATCTATATAAGTATGATTGGTTCATTACTCCCTACATTTAGAATTGTGAAGGGTTACTTGACCAAGATAGCGGCTTGGGTGATGTAGGTGCAACCTAGACTTAGGCAGATAACAAAGCTAGAAAAAAGCAATTTGCTAATTTCTTTAAAGTGTTAAGATACTTTGAAGCTTTTTAGGTAAAACGTTTTTGTGGAGAGGTAGCTTTAAAAGTTCTTAAAAATGGTTGCTATTATGGGTATCTTATTCCAAGACCTAATAAGATGACTGTTCAAGAATTGCCTATAAAATATTGCCGTACTCGTTATGAAGTAGATAACCGTCCGGTGGTTTAGTTCAATATGCATTATTTTGATGATTATTTCCATGATGAAAAACAACGTATTGCGATATTAAATCTATTCCCGCCAGAATTTAAAAAGGGTTACAATTTATATCGTAAGGGAAAACTAATACCAACTTTCCCTGGAGATACTCCAGGATGGTATTTATTAGATCCAAAAAGCACAATAAAGTTTAATATTAACGATTAGGATTATCCTGCTTTTATTTCTGTTATTCCTGCCCTTATTGATTTAGATATGGCACAGGATTTAGATCGAAGAAAAATGGCACAAAAACTAATGAAGATTATTGTACAGAAGATGCCGTTGGATAAGAACGGGGACTTAGTTTTTGACATGGATGAAATTGGAGAAATCCATAATAATACAGTTAAGATGTTGACTAGAGCAATTGGAATAGATGTTTTAACAACTGTAGCAGATGTTGATGTAGCAGATATGTCTGATAAAGGAACTACTACTACGGTAGACGAACTGGCAAAAGTAGAAAGAACTGTTTTTAATGAAATGGGTACTTCTCAACAGCAATTTAACAGCGATAATAATACTGCTTTAAATAACTCTATTCTAAACGACTAGGCTTCAATGTATAATCTTTTAGTTCAATTTGAATCTTTCTTAAATCTAATGTTAGAGCCTTTTAATAAATCTCCTAAGAGATGTTATTATCAAGCTCAATTCTTAACTACAACTATCTATAATTATAAATAGATGGCTAAGTTATATAAAGAGCAGGCACAAATGGGATATAATAAGATGTTACCACAGGTAGCATTGGGTCAAACTCAAAGTTCAGTATTAGCTAATGCGTACTTTGAAAATGATATATTAGATCTTGTTCGTGTCTTCGTACCTCCGCTTACTTCTAATACAATGAACGCTGAAGCTTTACAACAGCGGTCAGCTGCTTCACGCGGAGGCGCGAACCCAGCAGGAAATAATCCAGGTTCTTCTGGAGAAGGCGCCGGCCGCCCCGAGAAAGAAGATAATCAAAAGAGTGAAAAAACATTACGAAATAAAGAAAGTATGTAAGGGGGTAAAAAATGAGTTTAGCACATAAAAGTGTAGCAACTATACAGAATCCTGAATTTATTAATCTTACTCCTCTTGATATTAATCCTTTAATGTCCGCTTGTGAAATTAAAATTTTTTATCTTGGAGAAAATCGTAATAGAAGTTTTATTTCTAAAGACGTGGCTATTTAGATGGCCAAGACGCTTAGAGGAGCTCCTATTGTTGGATATTACAAACCTGAGAAAGAAGATTTTCTGGACCATGGAGAGGAAATAACCATTGATGGAGAGGGAGTTCATTTTAAGAACAATACTAAGCCATATGGTTTTGTGGCTCCAGATGCTAAGGTTTGGTTTAAAGATTTTGAAGAGGAAGATGAATTCGGAAATTCCATAATTAGAACCTATTTAATGACAACCGGTTATTTATGGACTGGTCAGTTCGAATAGGCAAATAAAGTTTTCTAGGCAGATGGAAAACCTCATTCAATGGAATTGGATGATAAAAGTTTACAAGGACATTGGACAACAAATCCAAAAAATAATATGGAATTTTTTATTATTAATGACGCAATATTTGAGAAACTCTGTATATTAGGAGATGAGGTTGAACCTTGTTTTGAGGGAAGTGGGGTAACTGCACCTAAAATTAGTGCGACCTTTTCTCTGGATGAAAATTTTAAGCATACTCTGTTCACTATGATGGAAGAATTAAAGTATGCTTTAGAAGGAGGCAATACTATGGTGAAAGTAACTGAAGATTCAGTAAAAGACCTTGAAACAACTGCAGTTGAACCTGAAGTTGCAACAGATTTTACTGAAAATCAAGTTAATGAAAACGAGTCTTCATCTAGTGAGCAAGCTCCTACTTCAGAATTTAAAAAAGATGATGAAGAGGACAAAAAGGAAAAAGAAAATCCTTCTGAAAGTAAGGATGATAAGAAGGATGAAGATTCTGAATCTAATGGCGGAAGCGCTGATGAAAAAGAAGATGCTTCTGACAAAGAGGATAAAGAAGAAGAAGATAAAAAGAAGAAGGAAAAATTTACTGTCCTTGAGCAAAAATATCAAGAGTTGCAATCTAGTTACGCTTCTTTAGAGGAAGAAGTGAAAGAACTAAGAACTTTCAAGAAGAATATTGAGGACAAGCAAAAGGATGACCTTATTGCAGATTTTTATATGCTTTCTGATGAAGATAAGAAAGATGTTATTGAACATAAGGCTGAATATTCATTAGAAGATATTAAATCTAAATTAGCTGTAATTTGCTTTGAAAAGAAGGTCAATTTCAATTTAGATACTTCTTCTGAAAATGAAGAATTAAATGTAGAAGCAGAAGATGACTCTCCTGTTACTACTTTTAATGTAAAAGCAACAGAAGATTCAACTGTACCTGAATGGGTACGTGCGGTTGAGTCCGCAATGAATGATAAATATTAATTAGGAGGATACTTAATATGGCAACAAGAAAAGGCTATGGACAAGTAGAACGCCACCACATGGCTGCTCCACACAATGGTCAAATCTATGCACAACTTCCTGCTATGAAGAAAGAGGGAAATGCTTGGGTTCCTGTAACACAGCTTGAAAATGGACAGTTTTTAAAATATGATTATGAACATGGTGTAGCTAGTGTGGGAGAAACTGGTGAAAATAACGATGGAAAAGAGTGGTTCCTTGTATATAACGAGGAAAAACTATATGATGAAAGACGCCAAAACCATAAAGATTTTGCTATGCTTGCAAAGGATATGTCCGACGGACTTATCTATCCTAGACTTTTAAGAACTTTTGTAGGCGATTTATTTACTACAAATACCTTTAGAACTACGGGTGGAGCTACTGTAACTGGTCCTGACGCAGAAATTACAATTCCTGATTTACAAGTAGGTGATTTCTTAGTTATTGATAATGATGGTTGGCTAGTAAAAGCTGCAAATAATACTAAGCCTGCGGTTGGTATTGTATTTCAGGTAGTTCCTCATTTTTCACAAATGGATCGTGGAGTAATTGGAACTACACCTAAGCATACTTTACCTGATCAACAATTCGCAGTGAAGCTTCAAAGAATACAGTAATTAAAAGGAGGAAATGACGATGGCTTTAGAAAAAAATCAACTTATCGCATTAGCTAAGGCTACTGCAAGAGCTTCATTAAATCCTTCAACTGCATTCTCTTGGAATGACAAGAAGTTAACTTTTGAAGCTCTTAATGAAGTTTTCCAAAAGGAAATGAATGAACTTGCTGGTACATATGCACTGTACCGTGAGAATAAGAATACAATTTTCAGACTGATTGAAGAAGGACTTGATGAAATTCTTCCTGCAAAGGTTATGCAGAACTATGGTCAGTTTGCTGATACCAAGACCTATGCACAAGGCGACAAGCCTGTATTCCGTGTAAGAGTTAGTGAATACTCTAAGAAGCGTGCGAAGAGCTTCGTTACAAGAGTAGGTCTTGCTGGTAGATATGAAACATTTAAGCTTGATGGATACACAATGGAAGTCAACATGGCTGCATACGGCGGAGCTGCTGAAATCGGC
>CACZGA010000074.1 GCA_902780585.1 uncultured Erysipelotrichaceae bacterium
TTATAATATTACCTGTTTCATCATCAACAACAATACTTAAATTTGCAGTTCTTCTCAACGAACTCTGTCCATCTATATTAATATTAGCTGAAATGACACGCCCTTCTATCATTTCAATTGGTTCTTCTGACCAATTTAATAACGTAATTTTAACAAAATAAGTTTTTATATGTAATTTTGTTAATTTTTTAAGAAAAGGTGTATCATTAAGATAATTATAAAAAAATTTCATTTTAATACCTCTTTCTTAAAATTTGACAATAATAATCCATAATAATCTCAGTTGGATAGCCTAGGACAATTTGAGAATCTAATGAGAATAAGTACCAGCCTCCGCCATAATAAATACAATACATAGTTTGTAATAAATTTTTATTTATTAAAGCGGTTTCAGCATCTTGGTCGATAATCTAAGTATTCTATTCTAAAATGACACCTCTTTTATAATAATCGTCTACAGAATATAATCTATTTCGTAAAACAGTTAAAGCTTCAGTACTAGAAATACCATACACATGATTCTTTTGAGGATTTTCAATTTCTTCTATTGAAGAATATTCTCCTTCTTCTAAAAAGTATTCATTATCTTTACATACCTTATTTGGGTTTAAATTCTATTTTAAATGAACTCCAGTTACATAAATTCCCTTTATGTCTGTCTTTTCATCATAAAATTCTAATAATCCAGTGTCTCCTACAAAGAAAGTATCATAACCATTTGTTTTTAAATAATTATCTTGTGCATCTCGAATTAATAAAGATGTATTAGGTTTTGCAAAAATTCTTATTCCTTTAATTTGTTGTAAGACCTGTGAAGTTCCACCTTGATTTATTTCATTTGCAGTTGGTTGATAATAATATCTTAAATAAACTTTCTTAAATAGAGAATCTTTAGTATTAAAAGCTCCTATTAATTGCCCTACTTTATAAACATTTTCGTATTCTTTAGGATGTTGATTACTTCTTTCAAATTCTACAATAACAGCTTCATAAAAAAGAATACCCGTTTCATTTGGAGAAAGGAAAGACAAATTAAAAATTTGTGTTCCTTTATCTGATAGCTCATAAATTCCTTCTGGGCCCACTAAGATTTCATCATTGTTTATTCTTATTACATGACCGATAAATTCTTGTTTCTATGGTTCATTACTAGATGAACACATTTTAAATTTACCATCTTTTTCTAGTGTAACTGCATAAGGATTAGAAGTAAATTCTATTCTTAATGAACTTAAATAATCAATTCTTATATCTATCGTATCTGTAGCTAATCTTTGATATTTTGGTAAAATATAGTTTTTAATAATTTCTTTATTATCATTATTAGAAATTTCTCCTCCAGTAAAACAAAGATTTTTCCCAGATAGGGATAGCTATCGAACATGATACATTTCTGATCCATCTTGACCTGTTCTGTTATTTATTGTAACTGATTTAAAATTATCATTAGGATAATATAATTTTAAATCAGGAACCATTACTTGCCCCTGTGAAATTAATTTTACTTCTGTTTCATTAATAAACTATCCTACTATTTGTATATTATATTTACTACAATTCTAAATATTAAAAGTGTCAATTTCTTGTATAGTACAAGTAAAATCATAAATATGTCTACTTAAAGTATTATTAGGAGTAAAACTAATATTCATTAATTTTACTAAAATATTTCCTTCTGTTGTAGACTTATAAAGTTTTACTGAATTATCATATAGAAATCTTATAACCTATTCTCTAAAATCTTTTTCGTAAATAGAGTTATTATAATAATTAATATTATTCTTTTGATTGTAGTCCCTATATTTTTCTGCTCCTTGCCAACCATTATTATACAAATCTTCAAAGGAAGCTTTCATTCCATTTTCTCTTATATCCATAAAAGCTGAGATTGTTCCACTTAATGAAAAAGTACGATAATTAACATTCCCATTTCGTCTAATAAAAGGATATTGAGAACCAATGGTTTGAGTTAAAGACTAAGATACAACATGAGAATAGTTATTAACCTGTGGATTAAATTTAATTTTTAATTGTCTATCTTCGTTTAATAAAAATATATTATCAAAAATACAAATTACTGGATCTTGTTTTTCAAGCATATTAGAACGAAAACCTTCTAAATTTCTTTGTTGAAGTCCATATTTATACCAAACTCCACTCTATATAATTCTATCTTCCCATATTTCATTAACCTTTTCCCCAGTCTTAGCTAAGAAAAGATGTACATCTTCCCAAGTTTTAAATCCATCCTTACTTGAACTACGTCTAATAATAAAATTAGTACTTAATTGAGAGATTGTCTTCTAAGATGTTATTTTTATCTGAATCCAACCTGCCTAATTATCTGGAGTTGCATTAATTGAAAAATTACCTGGGTCTAAAGTAGTATATTCTATTAAAGAAAGAGAGAAAGGATATTCCTAAGACCAAGTATATAAATTATTTGTTTCTAATTGTATTTTTAATTTATAATCCTGTAAATTTTCTAAATCATATTTTATTTGATAATTAATTTCATTAGGATTTGTATAAACATTTGAATATATGTCTTTACTATCTTCTAGTAAGACACCTTCATTATCATATAATAAAATTCTATATTTTTTTAAATATTCATCATCCTGTTCATTAAATTTCACTTTTCCTATTAAATCAATCTATTTTAAAGAAAAAGTTCTTTCTTCACTGTCTTGAGTAAACCCCCTTAACTCTAAAATAGGTTGTTCAATGCTTTTTAATATTACAACTTGAGACCATTCTGAAAAATTAGATAAATTTTCATTAATCCACGCTTCTGTAATGTATTTGGTTTCAGGTCTACTAGTAATATTTCTACCAGTAAAACGAATTTGTAATTTATAATATTCTCCAGGTTTAAAACCACCTTTTAAATCTTCATCCCTCTCTAAATCGTCTGGTTCAATAGTAATATAATATTTATCATCTGAAGTACGAGTTGGATCGTATTTCATATCAGTAAACATAATTCCTGTTCTATATCTTTCTAGATTTAAAGCTGAATAATTTGAATTTTGATGTTGAATAGAAACTTGTACAAAATCCGCTACACTATTGGTACTTTCATATCGAGCTAATTCAGACAATGAATTATAAACAGATAAAGAAAAATAAATTTTACATTGTTCTTTATCCGTCGCATTATTTCTAATAAAAGCAGGAACATAAGCCTTTTTAAAAATAGGTGGGTATAAATTATTTCCTAATCCTGCCATAAAACATTCCCCCTTATTAAATATATTTTCTATAAAATAAGAAAAAAATATATTTTATCTTTTTTATTTTTGACCAAATAAAAAAGCAGTTCTTATTTCAAAATAAATTAAAATAAGAACTGTTTTTATTAAAAAGCAGTTGCAGATATATATATAGCATCTACCATTACTGTTGTTGTTACACTACTTGAACTTGTATTATGTATATTACAAATAAAATTATGACTAGTACCACTAATATAAAAATTATAAGGATAACAATTTGAATTTTGAACTCTAACCCCTCTTATTGCAACAGGAAAATATCCTGTTTTAGATAAGGGGATAGTAACAGAAGCATTTCCATTAGCATTAATGGTTGTACTAGAAGATGTTTTGTTTATAAGTTTAAATAATCTTCTACCTCCTGCAAATATAGTATCTTTAAAATCTGAAATTCCTTTTGCCGTAAATTTTTTCTAACACGTTAATTTTTCATAACAAAATACGTTTCCTGAATTAGCAACTTGAAAAGCACTTTTTCTATTTGTACTAGAAGTTCCATATCCCACTGAAAATAAGAAAGAAGAACTAGCTTGATTATATCTTCCGCAAGCAAGACCTCCTACTGCAGCTACAGTAACACCCTATCCAAATGCCGCACCATAATTTCCATAAACATTATTTTTGTATCCAGATGCAAAAGAATTTAAAGCAGAAGCTCTATTCTCTTCTCCAGAAGAAAAACTTCCATTTCCTAATGTATTGTTTGTACTGTCTCTTGATCCGAAGGTAAAATAAGGAGTTTGTGCTACTAATACGTATGTTACTTCAATATCACTTCCTGAAGCAGGAGAGGGATTTAAAGTAAGAAGATACGTATTACTATCATATTCATATGATGAATAAGAAACTCCATCTACTTTAACGCTTGTCACACTTGAACAATTACTACTCATATCAAATGTTTCAGAAAGTCCTTCTACTACTATTGTTGTACTAGTAGCTGTATTATTAGTATCAATATAATTAATTATTATATTCGTATCTTTTGCAGGCCTAAAATTTAAAACAAAAGTATGAGTATCTTCATCCCAAGTATAATCTGTTGTTGCTATTTGTCCTACTGTGACTCTTGTGATATCTTGAACAGTATTTGCTAAAGTTACTGAATACTATTCTTCTTCTGAAGAAAGGTGAATAACAGCATTTGCGTTAGCAGCTCCTACTTCAAAATATTTTTTATTATTATCTTTATAAGCAATAATCCCAGTATCTGAAATATAAAAATGAGGCTTAGTCTATAAACCTAATTTAATAATAGGACTATTTGAAGTTGTTACATCAAAACTCGCTATTTGAGCATTATTATTATAAATATAAAACCCATTATA
>CACZGA010000075.1 GCA_902780585.1 uncultured Erysipelotrichaceae bacterium
TTCTGTTAAGACATGTTTTTGATAACGATAAGTATTTTCTAAGTTGTGAGCATATGTTTTTAAACCAGGTTCCTCTTTTATATATTTTTCGATAACAGAATAGTCTGTTTTCATCATTTCTTCGGGAATAAAAGCAGTAGCTTCACTAAATTCTTGAAGTAATTGGTCTACTTTTCCTGATAAATTCTGATAAGTTGTATTTTCGGTATCTTCATCGAAATGTAGATGGATATATTCATATACTCTAGTTAGTTTTCTATCATATTCATCATTCCAGTGTAAATACTTTAATAAATCTTTGGCACTTTTAGTTATTTTCCCTCTAAATTTTTCTATTTCAGAAAGTCTTTTTCGACATTCTTCTAAATCTTTTAGACATTCTTTATCAGATTTATATATTTTAGTTAAATCCCATTTATATTGGTTATCTATTTCTGATCTTTTCTTGGTTTTTTCCATATACTACTCCTTACATAAAAGTTAGAAGTTCTTTTACAGAACTTCTAATCTTTATTCTTCTTCAATATCTGCTTCTTCTACATCGTCGTCTTTTTTATTTTTCTTTTTCTTTGGTTCTTCTTCATCTTCGGTGTTGTTGTCTTGTTCTGCTTGTCTTTCTTTAGCAGCTTGTTCATATACTTTACTTGCGATTGCTACTGCTTTTTCTTGTAATTTATCTTTTTCTTCTTTGATTTCGTCGATATCACCTTTTTCAAGAGCTTTCTTTAAGTCTTTAATTAAGTCTTCAGCTTCTTCTACTTCTTTCTTATCAGCTTTATCGCCTAAATCTTTAATAGCTTTTTCAGTTTGGAATACTAATTGTTCAGCATCATTTTTAATTTCTGCTTCTTCTTTTCTCTTGTCATCTGCTTCTTTATTTTCTTCAGCTTCTTTACGCATACGTTCTACTTCTTCTTCACTTAGGTTAGTAGTAGCAGTAATTGTGATTGATTGCTCTTTATTAGTTCCTAAGTCTTTAGCAGTAACATTAACGATACCATTAGCATCAATATCAAATTTAACTTCAATTTGTGGTACACCACGTGGTGCAGGTGGAATATTATCAAGTCTAAAGTTACCTAATGTCTTGTTATCAGCAGCCATTGGTCTTTCACCTTGTAAGATATGAATATCTACACCTGGTTGGTTATCAGCAGCAGTTGAGAATACTTCTGAATGTGAAGTTGGTATAGTAGTATTTCTTGGAATTAAAGTAGTCATAACTCCACCTAATGTTTCTACACCAAGTGATAATGGTGTAACATCAAGTAATACTATATCATTAACATCTCCAGAGATAACTCCACCTTGGATAGCAGCTCCCATAGCAACGGCTTCATCTGGGTTAACTTCACGAGATGGTTCTTTACCTAATTCTTTAGTAATTGTTTCGTATACTAATGGTACACGAGTAGATCCACCTACTAATAATACTTTATCAATATCTTTCTTAGTCATCTTAGCATCTTTAATTGCTTTTCTTACTGGATCGATAGTTGATTCTACTAAATCAGAAATTAAGTCTTCAAATTTAGCTCTTGTTAAAGTCATATCTAAGTGTAGTGGTTCTCCGTCATCTCCCTTAGCAATGAATGGAGCTGATACTTGAGTAGATACCATTCCAGATAAATCTTTTTTAGCTTTTTCAGCAGCTTCTTTTAGACGTTGCATAGCCATTTTATCTTTAGTTAAGTCTACACCATTTTCTTTTTTGAATTCTTTTACTAAGTAATCAATGATTCTATTATCGAAATCATCTCCACCTAGATGGTTATTTCCAGCTGTTGATTTAACTTCAAATACACCGTCTCCTAATTCTAGGATAGATACATCGAAAGTACCTCCACCTAAGTCATATACTAAAATTGTATGAGCATTTTCTTTTTCTAGTCCATATGATAAAGCAGCAGCAGTTGGCTCATTAACGATTCTTTCTACTTCTAGGCCTGCAATTTTACCGGCATTTTTAGTTGCTTGTCTTTGAGCATCTTCGAAGTATGCTGGAACAGTAATAACTGCTTTATCTACTTTTTCTCCTAAATAAGCTTCAGCATAATCTTTAATATAACTTAAAATCATTGCTGAAATTTGTTCTGGAGTATATTCTTTTCCTTCTAATTTTACTTTTTCGTCAGTTCCCATTTTTCTTTTAATAGAACTTACAGTATTTGGATTAGTAAGAGCTTGTCTTTTAGCAGACTCACCTACTATCTTTTCTCCTTTTTTGAATGCTACTACTGAAGGAGTAGTTCTTCCTCCTTCAGGATTTGGTATTATTTTTGGAACTCCAGCCTCTAAGACAGCGGCACATGAATTGGTAGTTCCTAAGTCTATTCCTATTATTTTTCCCATAATTTATCTCTCCTTTATTTTTGATTTATTATAACTGATGCTGGACGAATTACTCTACCCTTTAACATATATCCTTTTAATAGAACCTCTAAGACAATATCATCGTCTTTATCTTCGACACATTCTGTTAGAAGAGCTTGTTCATATTTAGGATCAAATACTTGTCCAACACGATTTATTACTTCAACGCCAAAGCTTTTTAAAGTATTCATTATATTATCGTATATCATACGAACTCCATCTTGATATTTCTTTACTTCCTCAGAAACATTTTGATTTTCTAGAGTTCTTTCTAAATTATCTACTACAACTAATAAATCTATTATTAAGTCTTGATTAGCATATTTTATAGTATTAGCTGTTTCTTCATCTTTTCTTTTACGATAATTAACTAATTCAGCTTGAGCTAATTTAACTTTTTCTTGTAAAGTTGTATTTTCTGTAGTTAATCTTTGAATTTCAGCTTCTAACTTTAGCATTTCATTATTTAATTTTGTATCTTGTTCTAACTCTTTGGTTGCTTCTAATACTTCTGGTTCTTGTTTTTCAGTATGCTTCTCTTTTTTTGCCATAGTCTCCTACCTTTCAATATTTTCTTTCATATACTCAAGTAACCCCATGACACGATCATACTCCATTCTTTTAGGTCCAATTATGGCAATAGTTCCTTCTTCTTGACCATTCTTGAACTTAGTCTGAATTACGGTTACGTCGTTATCAATATTATTTTCTTTACCAATATAAACCTTAATATTATTATCATCATCTTCTTCGATACTTCTTAATAATTCTTCGTCTTCTAATTTATGAAAGACACTTTTAATCTTATTTATATTGGAAGAAAATTCTGGTTGCTCCAGCATTTTGTGTCTACCCATAATGCTTACTTCTTGATTGGTAAAATCACTAAATACATTGTAAAAAGCATTATAAAGTTGTTCATGTTGTTTTACATAGTTTCCTATGATTGGTTTGATTTCAAACTCCAATTTCTTTGATATTTCATCAATAGGAGTTCCTGAGATTAAGTTATTTATTAAATTAACTGTCTTTTTTACTTCATCTAGAGACACATCTTTTAATTTAATATTTTTGTGTTCTACATGACCTTTATCAGTAACAATAATTACTGTTAAGTTCTCTTCATCAATAGGAATTGCTTCTACTTGTTTAAGAAGATTCTCATGAGATTTAGAACCTAATACTACAGTTGTATAATTCATCATATCTGATATTACTTGTAAACTTTTAGTAATAACATCTGATAAAGCTAATTGTTGATTGCGAAAAACAAGTTGTAATTTTAACATATCTTCTCCGCTCATCTTTTTTGGTTCCATTAAGTGATCAACATAATAGCGATATCCTGCTTCACTTGGAACTCTACCAGATGAGGTATGAGTTTTCTCTAATAGGCCATGTTTTTCAAGTTCTCCCATCTCGTTTCTAACAGTAGCGCTTGAGCAATTGAGTTCTTTCGAAATTACTTTAGAGCCTACTGGAATTGGGTCTTTGATGTATCTTTCAACTATTAGTTTTAAGATATTGTTTTGTCTTTCTGTCAACATAACTCCAACCTCCTAGCACTATTTTTATTTAAGTGCTAAGTATAGGATACTCTCTTTTTTAGCACTTGTCAATAGTAGAGTGCTAAAAAAATAAAAAGTAGTAAAGTCATTAGACATTACTACTATAATCTACAGAAATTATTTTAAATCTCTGGGTATCAGCATTATTTTTTCCTATCATTAAATTATTTGGTGAATCAGTTAGTTTTTTATTAGTTTGAGCAAACATATTACCAGATGGAATTGATGAATTATGTGGTAAAACTGATGTTCTAATGTAGTATGTTCCATTACCAGCCTTCTCTATTTGCCATATCTGAGGTTCATTTCTTTGGTATGGATTAAATATTGTACTAGCTGCTACTTTATTATTTGGTATATTTTCTTGTTCATAAATTGCTAATGATTTATTTCGAGCTGTATCTGATAGTTTATATTCTCTATTTGATGAACCTGCTATTAATAAATTTGGATCAGTTATTAATTCGATAGCCCAAGTTTGGTTTTTCAAACCATTTATGTTTTCTATTTTAATTGGGTCTGAATCTACTTCAGCTGTTTCTTGAGCTGAAACTACTTTATTAGCACTTAATACGGAAATCTTCTGTGGAATCAAATTGATAAGCGGAAATATGGAAACCAGCAACAGTTTCTGTTTCGGAATATGGAGTTTGACCAGCAATGCCTTTTACAGTTAGCCAGTTAGTGTTATCAGCTGATACTTCAATCGTGTGGTTTTTAGGATCTTTACCATCACCATTTTCATGCCATACGGCTAATTCTTCTAATTTATAGGCTACACCTAAATCTACTATGCGACATTTACCAGAGGCTGTGACTGTTTTTCCAAAAGCT
>CACZGA010000076.1 GCA_902780585.1 uncultured Erysipelotrichaceae bacterium
TATGAATTACAAAAATACCTTATGAGTATAGACAAAGAACAGTATTATACTATATCAAAAGAATATAAAAAAGAAAACTTTAAAAGAATAATGGCTGAAATAAAAAAAATTCATGGAAAAATATTATTATATGAAGAAAACAACAAAATAGTAGGAATAATAGTAGGTTGTATTAATAATGAAGAAAAGAATATGTTTGATATAAAAACACCAAAAATTGGTAGAATACTATATTTTATTGTAAGTGAAAAATATAGAAGACAAAAAGTGGGAGAAAAACTATTTAAACAAATGGAAAAGAATTTAAAAGAAATTGGCTGCAAATCAATACTAATTGATGTATTTGATTATAATGAATTAGCTAAATCATTCTATGAGAAAATGGGCTATCATCCAAGAACAACAGAAATGATAAAAACAGATTTTTAAATGTATTAGTAACAAGAGGTGTTATATGGAAATAATAAAATTTGACTTACAACAATTAGAAAACGAAGAGAATGGTTTTGCCTATTATATATTAGGTAGAAGTTATGACCTTGAAGAAAATGGGGCAGAAGAAAGTGCCGAGAAAGCCTTATTTTATTATAAAAAAGGCTGCGCTATTGGATATCCATTATGTTTATATTCACTAGGTATTTCACTTAAACTCGGATTAGGAGAAGTTTTAAAAATTGATGAACAAGAGGCTAAAAAAGTGTTAATTGATGCTTATCCTAAAATAAATGAAATAATTGAAAACCCAAATACTTCGAAAGTAGAAAGAACATATGCCAAATTTGTAACAGGAGCCTATTATTACTTTGGTTTAGGTAACATTAAAGAAGACCATAAAAGAGCCTTTGAAATCATTAAATCATGTGCTGAAGAAGGACATATTGCTGCAATCTATGATTTAGGTGCAAACTTTTTTTATAATGGAAACGGTACAGAAAAAGATCTAGAGTTAGCAGACTACTATCTTAAACTAGCTAAAGATAATGATTTACCAAGAGCGATAAAGCTCTATGCAAAGCGACATGGCACTCATAAATAAAGGAGTTATATTCATGAATGATGAAAAATATATAGATATTGCTATAGATATCAGTAAAAAAGCTAAATATCCATATGGAGCAATTATTGTAAAAGATGATAAAATAATTGGCCGAAGTGATGATGATACTATCATTGGAAAAACCATGTTTTCTCATCCAGAACTACAAGCTATAGAAAGTGCTTCTAAAAATAAAAATTTATATGGAGAATTAAAAGGCTCAACTTTATATGTATCATGTGAACCATGTATGATGTGTATGGGAGCAATTCTTTACGAAGAAATATCAAAAATAGTCTATGCTGCTACACTTAAAGATAGTAATGATATATACTGCCCAGAATTAATAACTAATATAGATGCATTAAAAAAATATTCTAATAATGATATAGAGATTATAAAAGAATTACATAGGGAAAAAGCAATTCTTGTTTTAAAAGATAGAGCAAGAAAAACATATAATTAGTATTTAATAAGGAGTGATTAAATGTCATCTACAAAAGAATATAGAACTTTTATTTTAGAGCAACTATCCATCTTGGATAATATAACTTATAAACCAATGATGGGTGAATTTTTACTATACTATAATGGAGTATTATTTGGTGGTATATATGATGATAGATTACTTGTAAAAATAGTGGATAATAATAAAAAATATCAAATGAAAGAATCTACCCCCTATGAAAATGCTAAACCAATGTACTTAGTAGATGATATTGATGATCAAGAACAATTAAAAAGCATAATAGAAGATACTTATAAAGATTTAAAAAAATAATTAGGAGGATATATGAAGAAAAAAACAATAATTATTGAAATTGGTAGCAACAACACCAAAACCTATTTTTATGAAGGAAATAAAGAACAAGATTGTATTACAACTACAATTGAGTTCAAAAAGAATTACAATAACAACAAGGAAGTAAGTCAAAGTGATTTAAAAAAAATTTATAAAGTAATTGAAAATGCCAAAAAATATACTGAAGATATTCATATGTATGGTTGTAGTATCTTTAGAAGTATATCTAAAAAAGAATTAGAAGATATTAATAAAGAACTAAAAGATAAATTTAATCTAAACATAGAAGTGGTATCCCAAGAGGAAGAAGCTGATTATACCGCTTTAGGATGCTATGCCAATATAAAATATAGAGGAAATATTTGTATTTATATAAATGGTGGAGGTTCCATTGAATTAGTTTTAGTAAGAAATGGTAAGATACTAACTAAGAAGTATTATAACTTTGGCGTAGTAGACATAACCAAAACATTCCCTAGCCTAAAAGATGATATTCCCACTTGTACTTTTACTGAAGTATATGAGTATATTGATAGTTTAATGAACGATATAGATTTTAAAGCTAATGTCTTTATTCTAGCAGGTGGAGATCATCTATATTGGTATAATAATGCTCGCTATAAATTATTAAAAAATACAATATATGATAGATATAATCAACCATATATGTTAACTAAAAAAATGAATGATGAATATGATAGAGATGCTCTTGTTACTTCGATGAACAAAATTAGAGAACGTAGTGATAATCCTCTTTGGTTTGATGGCTCAAGAGCGACCAAAACAATTACTAATTACGTAGCTCATAAAATAAATGCTAAATATATTATTCCAACTAAAATTAATATGGCCGATGGAATAAAAAGTATATTAGATAAAAAAGTAGAATAATATGAATGCTTATGATTATCAAAATCTAATTGAAAATAATCCAATTAATATTGCCACCATCAATAAAGATAATAAACCAAATCTTGCTATAGCTTCAAATGTAAGAGTAATAGAGGAAAATAAATTAGTTATCTCTGTGAATGAAATGAAAAATACACCTAATAATATTATTAGAAACCCAAATATAGTAATTACTGTCTTTAATAAAGAGTGGAAAGGCCTTAGATTATTTGGAGAAGCAAAATTTTATACTTCAGGAGAATATTGTGACTTTTGTTATGAAACATTCTATAAAGGTAGAATATCACCTACAGGCTTAACAAGACCTAAAGGTGCTATCGTAGTAGAAATTAATAAATTAGAAGAATTAAAATAAATATGGAGTGATTATATGAAACAAAAATTAGTACGAATGAGTTCCTTAGATGGTTTAGAATTGCCGGGTTTATTATATACTCCCGATAAAAATACTAATAAAATAGTAATCCATGTTCATGGCTTAAATGGGAACTTTTATGAAAACAGATTTTTAGATTATCTTGCCCAAACATATACAGATAAAAACTATGCCTTCTTAACATTTAATAATAGAGGAAAAGACTATATAACCGAAATGCAAAAAGGAAATGAAGCAATTATAATAGGTGGAAGTTTAGAAAAATTTATAGATTGTATATTAGATATAGATGGTGTAGTTAATTGGGCAAAAGAAAAGGGTTATAATGAAATTACTTTGGAAGGACATAGCTATGGCTGCAATAAAGTACTATATTACTATGCTAAGAAAAAAGATAGTAGTATTAAAAATATAGTATTATTAGGGCCATGTGATATACCTTCAGAATGTACAAAGTCCCTATCACCAGAAGAATATCAAGTCGCAAAAGAAGAATCAACAAGACTAGTCCAAGAAAATAAAGAAGATGAATTGATTAATTTTTCAATTATGGCCAATGGTAAAATTAGAGCTGGTACCTACTATTATGACTTTTTACCAGGTGGAGAAAATGATTTTCTAAGATATAGAGAAGGCGCAGAAAGTAAAAGTAGCATTTTAAACTCAATAGAAATACCAGTGATTATTATCTTTGGAGACGAAGATGAATGTGTCTTGACAGAAAACATTGATACTGTAAAAACTTACTTAGAAAATAATATAAAAAATCATAGTGTCAATATTATAAAAGGGACAGACCACTACTTTACAAATAAATACACAGAACTTTGTAAAATAATAGACGATAATGTACAGTAAAGGAGTAGTTATATGCTTTTTGATATAATAGGTTGGATAGGAATGATTCTAGTTTTAATTGCTTATATTTTACTATCGAATAATAAGATTAATAATGGTATAACCTATCAAGTGCTAAATCTACTGGGTGGCATTTGTATGGCAATAGGCTTATTCCCTAAAAATGCATGGTTTTCCTTCTCTTTACAAATCATATGGGCATTAATAGCAGTTAAAACAATCATTAAAATAAAAAACAATAATTAATCCCTATAAAAGGGGTTTTTTGTTTATAAGGAAAGTGCGTTCTAAAAATAGTGAAAAAAGCACTTGATATTAGAACAAATGTATTATATATTGAATTTAGGAGGTTCGATATATGTATAAAGCTTACAAGTTTAGATTATATCCTAATCATACTCAAAAAGAATTAATTCATAAAACATTTGGCTGTTATAG
>CACZGA010000077.1 GCA_902780585.1 uncultured Erysipelotrichaceae bacterium
TAATAATTGCCATAACATAATATGTTTTTGTGGAGCTCCTTTATTAACAGTATATTTTAATTCGTTATCTGGTTGATTAATTGTATTTTTCATACCAATTCACCTCATTTTCTAATTTATGGAAAGGAATTTAGTTATATCAATCCCTAAAACATAAATTCTCTTTCCAATTACATTGTAATAATAAAATGATAATTTATAGACAAACACTTCTCTACTATTGGTAGAACTTTTAATTATTTCTAAAAATACGATTTTTTTATTGTATAATAAAAATGAAAGGACAAGCATATGAAAAACATAAAATTTGGAAACTATTTATATGAATTAAGAAAAGAAAATAATCTTACTCAAAGATTTGTAGCGTATCAATTAGGAGTAAGTGATAAAGCAGTAAGTAAATGGGAAATGGGAAATGCTAAACCAGATCTAGATAAATTAAAATTACTCGCAGCTTTATACAATGTATCACTAAATGAATTATTAAATCATCAAGAAGAACAAAACGAAGTAAAAATAAGCAAAATTGTTATAACAGGAGGCCCTCATTCAGGAAAGAAGACTGCTTTAAGTAGGATAAGTAATCATTTTTCTAATAGAGGATATACTGTAATTGTAATTGAAGAAGCATCAAAAGGATTAATACAAAGTGGTATAACACCAACATCTTGCAAATCTTTATATGATTATCAAGCTGCTTTATATAAGGCTCAAAAAGAAAAAGAAAAATATTATGAAACAGCTGTAAAATCATTAAAAGCTGACAAAGTATTAATTATATGTGAAAGAGGTTTATTAGATATAAAAGCCTATATGAAAGATGCTGAATTTAAAAGAATTTTAAAAGAAAATTCATCAAGTGAAACTAAAACCAGAGATTCTTATGATGCAGTATTTCATTTAGTAAGTATTGCCAAAGGAAAAGAAGAAGTATACGACTTATTTAAGAGTAAAGAATCAGAAACTATCGAAGAAAATAGAAGAATAGATGATAGAATAATATCTAGTTGGACAGGACATCCTCACCTTAGAATTATAGATAATAGTACAGATCTAGAAGGTAAAATAGACAGATTAATTAAAGAAATATCAGGCTTTTTAGGAGTGCCAGAACCCTATGAAATAGAAAGAAAATTCCTAATAGAATATCCTAATATTAAGGCATTAGAAAAAATGCCTAATTGTACTAGAGTAGATATAACTCAAACATATTTAAGAAGTAATGGTACAACTGAAAGAAGAATAAGAACAAGAGGATCAGATGGAGATTATTTATATTACTTTGCTGAAAAAAGAAAAATATCTAATGTAAAAAGGGTAGAATTAGAAAGAAAAATTACTCAAGAAGAATATGTACTACTATTAATGGAAGCTGATCACTTATCTCATACTATTAGAAAAACAAGGTATTGTTTATCAGAAAACAACCAATATTTTGAATTTGATATATATCCAGAATGGCAAAATCAAGCAATTATGGAAATAGAATTAAATGATGAAAAGGAAGCAATAAAAGTGCCAAAAATGATTAAGATAATTAAAGAAGTAACAGAAGACGAGTCTTATAAAAACTATAATATGTCTAAAAATATGCCTAAAGAATAAATTGACGCATATTACATGATATGTTACAATACAACTCAATTGGGGGTTAAGTTATATGACAAAAGAAATAGAGAATTGTGCGGTTCTAACTAACATTTTAGGCTCAGGAGAATCTTATAGAAATATTGGTTACTATTTAGAAGAATATCCCTATGTATTTATTCTTGGGGATGCCGCAAAAACAAGTGAAGGGTTGCAATTATTAAAAAATATATTCTATTATTGTGTGTTGTTAAATAATAAAGATTATAACCAAGCAGCTACTATAAGCAAATTAGTCTACCTTCCTGGAAATCACGATCAACACCTATATGCATATGCTGTTAGTAAATCTGCGGAAAGTAAAAAATATTTAGAATCAATTCCTGGAGGAGAAAAAATAACAGAAGAAATAGATAAATGGCGAATAGAAGATAGCGAAGAGTTAGAGTATTTTATTGATTGGTTAGGTAGCCTTCCTCTACAAGTAGCATTTAAATCTGGCAATAAGAATATTTTCTTGGCCCATGCATTCTTTAATAAAACACAATATGGAGAAAACTCCAATCTATCACTATCAGATATAAATAAAGGAACACCTGAAGAAATAATGGCAAGAATAGACATTCTTAGCCTAAAACCAAGGGATGGTACAACATACAAATTAAAGGACGTTCCAGACGGAGAAGTTTTAATAGGTCATACAACTGTACGTGGTGGTGGAAAGATAATTGATCAATATAGTCTACACAATAAACCTATAAGACCAGTTGAAGGAAAAAAGAAAAGAGAAAAAGGAACAACTATAGTTCATTGTATAAATGGTGCCGCATTAATTAAAGCAGGTGAGATACTAAAAAACAATAAAATAAAAAGAGCATCAAAACCTCTTATTTCAATTATAATGGAAATATTAGCCCAACGAAACACCATTCCATCAATTGAAGCAAGCAACAAATTACCGGAAGAAACAAACAGGACTTATGCATTAAATGAAGAATTGTATACTAAACTATCATTTATAATCGAAGGTGGTATGTCATTTATTGAAAATAATTCAAAATATGCCGACAATCTTGACTCCTTAATTGCTGCATATTGTGAACAAATTAGTAAAAAAGATATAGAAGAATTAGGCATAGACGGTAATAGTGCTACAGCCAAAAAAGCTATCGAAGGCGTATTAAAGGATAATGAAAATATAAATACATTATGTCCTAAAGCAAAGGAACTATGGCGCTTAATACGTAGTAATGAAGCACTAGCATATGAGTTTTACAAAGAAAGAGAACATTTAATGGCTTTTGCTCAAGAAGCTTTAAAAGAAGATAATAGACAAGATAATGGTTATAATCAATTATCAAACTTTAATGGCTTTGTAAACGAAATAGCCTTAGACAAAAGAAGAAATGTTAAAGAAACAATAATGAAATTATTAGGTGGATCAGAAGAGGCTCCTCTTACCAGCAAAAGATTTAACATAGCAACAATAAGAGAAGATTTACTAACTTTGCTTGGGGGAGATGATACAACATCAACAGAAGAATTAATAGACGAATTCTTGGATTGCAAATGCAATAATTCATATTTAGAAAAAGCTATCGAAGAAATTAAAGGTTGGGTATTTCTTAGACCTAAGCCATATATAATTTTGCCTATAAACTTCTTAAATCGTTGTGATATTATTATAGATGAAAAAAAAGCAAAGGAAATGCTAAAAGAAAGAATAATAGGAGCCCCAAATTATATTTAATACCAAATAAAAGTAGATACTAATCTACTTTTATTGTGGTAAGATAATGAAAAGGAGTCATAAGTTATGGAAAAAGGAATATTTATAAGCATTAAACCTATTCATTTAAGAAGAATTGAAAGTGGGGAAAAGAACTATGAATTTAGAAACTATATACCAAAAGAAAAAATAGATAAGTTATACGTTTATGAAACAACCCCAACTTGTAGTTTAAAATACATTCTAACAATTGATAAAATTATAGAATATCCAGATAAAATAAAAGAAGATGGTTATGGAAACGAGGCTTTCAATAACGGTTTAAAAAAATCTAAATATGCATACCATATCCAAAAAGTTGAGATATTAGATAAACCTATACCTCTAAAAGAATTAAGAGAAAAGTATAACTTTACCGCGCCTCAAGGATATGCATATGATACTAGATACCCTGAATTAATAGATAAAATAAATGACTTAGAAAAAAGAATCTTAATTGAAAATGGAGAGAAAAAAATGAATATAATAAGGAAAACAATTGAAAATGATGAAGAATATTTAAGACAAATATCAAAACCAGTAGATCTTAAAGATAAAGGATATAAAGACGAAATTAAACAATTAGATGAATTTTGTAAAGAAACAGAATGCTTCGCCTTAGCAGCAGTTCAAATTGGTATCCCTAAAAGAATGGTATATTTAAAAAATACCTCATTAGACGTAGATATAGATAATAAAGAGTATAATGAATCAAAGGTATTAATTAATCCCGAAATACTATCTAGTAAAGGACATACTCAATATTGGGAAGCATGCTTAAGTTGCCTAGACTATATGGGCTTAGTTGATAGGCCATATGAACTTGTAGTTAAATATAATGATGAAGATGGTGCTGAACACACTGAAAAATTTGAAGGCTTCGCCGCTACAGTATTATCACACGAATTAGATCATTTAGATGGAATTCTACATATGGATATAGCCGAACAAGTACTAAAAATGGAAAAGGAAGAAAGAAAAAAATACCGTGAAAATCATCCATATAAAATAATATCTAAAACATCAATCTACAAAAAACCAAAAATAAAAAAAGATAGAAAATAATAAAAATTACTAGGGTGGTTTTTCCTACCCAATTATTATTAATATGATAAATTATTCAGGTACATCTGGTATGCCCAATATTTTAATAGTTATGCATTCAAAAACATCCAGGACACCATACAGTTATGAAAATAAATTTCAAACATTTTAGCAAATAATTTTTCTAGAGAAGAAAGGTTAAATGAAACAATAAAAAGGCTAGAAGTACTAAAGATTCTATGTGATTCAGATGAAGACACAGCTTCTCAAAAAAGAGTTCAAAGTCTTAGAGAAATGTTAGAATATTCAAAATCATACAATCCTCAGACATTTGAAACATTACAAACATTATATAGAAATAATCAAAACGTTGGTGGGAAGCCAGGTATTAATGCAAAAGAAATAATGGGCGCAATAAATGCATACCTTGGTCGCAATCCAGAAGAATCCAAAGTGGGGAAATTAATTAGTTAAAAAGGCAAGTGAACTTGTCTTTTTTTATTTTATTATTGTCTAGTAAATACTATACAATCTTAATTAAAAATATTGATAAAAAAAGCTGTAAAAAATAAAAAAACATGATATGATTAAAAAAATAGATAGAAGGAGAACGATAATGAAGAAGAACTTGAAAAAGCTATTAATTGTAGTAGTAGCTTTAGCGCTAATCTTTCCCATAATAAAGACCTATGCTCTTTATGAAGGAGATAGCACAATTTTTGTTAGAGTTCCAGTAGAACATGGTTCATACCATATTCAAGCGGGAGAAGAAGCCGATGACTACAATGAAACAAAAAGGTACTATGTACCAGCAGGAACAGACGTTACACTAAGAGCAGAACCCGAAGAAGGATATCACCTAGTAGGATGGTTTACATTTGAAGAAGAAGATTCAGATGGGCAAGGAACAATGACATATCCAACTAGCGATGAACCAATAACAGTAGAAAATGAGTATACATTTAGAACTGAACAAAACGGGCACTATAATCTAGCCCCAGTATTTGCTGAAGGAACAGTAATTGAAGAAATAAATATAACTGGAGCCTTAGAATTAGAGCAACTAGAAGAAGGAGAACTACCAGAATATACAGTTAATACAAATACATCCCATATAACAATAGAACCATATGGAAGTAACACAGGATGGTCAAAAATGCTAAATGGCCACACAAACTGGGAAGGCTTTGGTACTGATACTCCAACAGCTGTAGCTGATAGAACATTCTATGCTATGAGACTTGCAATCCATGCTGAAGAAGGATATGTAATTAAACCAACCACCAGAATAATTTATAACAACAGAGATATGTGGGATACATACTCAAGTATTACTCCATTTGAATGGGGTGGCTACGTATATGTAGATTTTGGTCAAATACAAGAACCAGAAAGACCAAGCGTTGAAGGCAATGTAATAACAAGAGTAGAATTCGAAGTAGAAATGCCTAGAATCGGAGATAAAATAACTCTAGTAAACACGGATGATAAATTTTCACAAACCCAATATGGAATAAGAATAAACGCCTCAGATATTAATTATTATGGCCCAAATGGTGATGATAATAATAACTATATGTTTATCTATGACCCAGAAAAAGAAGATTTAATAAGTGGTGTCTTAGAGGCAAATCATACTTATGGTATGGTATTCTACATAACAGCATTTGAAGGTTATGTATTTGCTGAAAATATAGATGTATTTATAAATGGTGAATATGTAGATACTTACAATTTTGAATCAGATACATTAGTAGGAATAGATTACCAATTTGAACCAATGCCTCAAGATGTTGAATATACAGTAGAGTCAGAAGATGGTAATTATAAAGTAATATTTACATTCCCAGAAGGAACAGATTTTGAATTAGATGTTATAGATATATTAAAATATACTCCAGAAGAAATAGAAGAAATGTTTGATATCCCAGCTGATACTATTACTGAGATAATTAATCAAATTAAAGATAATATAAAAGAATATGGAGAATTAATAAGTTTATATTCGATAGAAATAAATGGGCCAGGTTTTAATTATTCTGGAAATAATGGAGACAAAATTATCTTTAAAATGAAATTAACAGATGAAATGAAAAAATATAATAACTTTAAATTCCTATTCTTAGATGATAATAATAACTTTGAAATTAAAGAGGTACATGATGTAAAAATCGAAGGTGACTTCCTAGTAGTAGAATTAGACCACTTAAGTGCCTATGCATTAGTAGGATCAAATGTTGAAGCAAATAACACTTTAAATCCAACTACTGGTGACAAAATAATATTATATGCAATTATGTTAGGAATTAGTATAATTGGTCTTATAAGTATAGGGGTTTATACTAAAAAGAAATACTTTGCAAAATAGAAAAATAGGATTCTAAATCCTATTTTTATTGCAAAAAAAGTAATTAAGTGTTATAATAAGACGCAATTCAAAGGGAATATTCAAAAAGAGATGGTGAGAAAATATGAATAACATATTAAATTTAAAAAACATAAATATTGGTGGTTTAAGTCAAGAATTAAGAGAAAAGTATGATGATGGTTTTAAATTAGAAACAGCTTTAGCATAC
>CACZGA010000078.1 GCA_902780585.1 uncultured Erysipelotrichaceae bacterium
TTATTTTTATATTGATTTGCCATTTTATACTCCTTTTATCCCTTTAATCTTAACCAATTGTTACAGTTACACCACCAGCTGAATTATCAGACTCACTATAAGGAATTGCATTAACCGTAACTTGGGTAAGATAGTTATATCCTGTCTCAGGTGTAATTGTTTGTGCACTAGCAGTAGGAGTTACGGTTCTAGACTGAGCGTTAACATCTTCTTGTCCACTCATTGTACCTTCAACACCAAGAATCGTTACACCTTGACGAATATTTGTTGCAATAATTTTTGCTTGTTCTGTTGAACTAATTGAAACTTTACCACTACCATCATGGTAACCCTGTGGAACAGTATACTCTCCAGATACTGTAGAAATAGTTCCTGTAACCGCACCATTATTTGGCATTGTTCCTGTTAAAGCTGTTCCTCTTGCGTGAGCGGTTTTTGTAGCCAAAATTTCAGAAGCGGCAGCAGTATCATTACTAGTATTAGAATCATATGTATTTGTACCAGTAATAGGCGCACCACTCTTATCATGGGCGGTTTTACCTTTCGCTAAATCTGCAGCAGTAATAGTATCCGCAGTTAAATCAATAAGAACATCTCCATTAAAAATTACTTTACTTTTATATTGATTAGCCATTTCATTTCCTCCTTTAACTGAACTAAACTCGTCCAGCTATATAAACAGTTGTTCCTCCACTTAAGTTAGTTGTTTCATAATAGGGGATTTCTTCAATTATTAAGTTTTCAGTTAGTCTTTTATTTTTAGTTAATAAAACCGTTTTTTCAAAAGCCAATGGTAAAATATCATATTTTCCTTCATATGTTGAAGTCGTTTCCCCTGTTCCAACTCCATAAGTTATATTTCCACTAATTTGATCAATAGGAGAAATATTTCCTGTAATTTTATCCATAATTTCTCCTCCTTTTATCTTATTCTACTTCCGGTTCTAATTTAAAAGGACCTTTTATAAAAGTATCCACATCTCCATTTGCAAAAGTGATTTCTATATCATAAACATAAGTTCCAAATAATAATTTTTTAGTATCTTTAGGTTCAATATGTAAAATTAAAGTATCATTCGGAATTATTTTTTTAATTAAAACTTTAGAACTCGAATAACTTTGTTTCATTGCAAATCTTACTGTATCTCCCTATTGAGGAGTGTAACTTTCATTATTGATTAATATTTCAATTTGTAATCTTAAAGTATCTCCTCTAGTAAGAGAAATAGGTATTTTTTTTATTTTTACTTCAGAACTAATAGAATAACTCATTTTTCTATCACCTCCTATGTATTATTCTCCTTCAATTAAAATATAATCTATAATTGCATCAGGCCCAGAATTTTCTTTAAAACTTAAAGATTTTATTTTAACATTATCAACTTCATATATTCCAGTTTTCCCTATTTGAATTTCTTCTTCTTGTAAGGAACCTCCTGTAATAATATTACCAAATTTTATAATATCCCCTGGCTAAGCTAAAATACCAATTCTTCTTAAATAAGTTGGTTCTGTAAATTTTGAATTGATTTGTATGATGGAAAATAAATCTTTATCTTTCTAAAAAATTTTAGTTTCTTCATTTAAAGCCGCTAATTGTCCTTGATAACCATTATTTCCTAACATAATTTATACCTCCCATCATCAATTATGAAACATTTACTTGAATATTTCCTGTTACTCGCTCTGCGGGGATCTATATTCTATTTGTTGTACTATCATAAACATTATTTAAGCTATTCCCTTCAATACTTACATCGACTGTAATATTTAAAAAACTTGGTTTAGAAATAACATTTACATATTTATGATTTTTTTGTATTTTAGTTATAGGATTAGAAAAAGTACATTGAGAAGTGCTATCATTTACTTGAATTGTACAAATATCATTATCTCGAATAAATAAAATTCCATCTGTTACTATATCTGTACCTTCAGAATCAAAAGCTACATTAGAAATAGCAGTAACTTGTCCTAAATAATACCAAGTTCCTCCATATGTATCTTCTTCAATTTCTCTTGCGGGAAGCCAATCGAAACCATAATACTATTTATCATCATTATCCTCTCCGAAAGTTACTACTTTTAACTCTGCTGATTCATCTGTAATACCAGTAGGATGTAAAATGTTTAAAGCTCGTATAATAGGGTTATTTTCAGTAGAAAAATCTCCAATTCCATTATAACTATTTATTTCATTTTGTAAAGTAGTTTTTATATCAGAATCTAATCCCTCTTCTCTTGCTATTGCACTGCTTAATTCTTGTCTAGTATAATTAGTTACTATTCCTCCAACAACAACCTTTTCTGAAATAAGAGTACCTATTTGATACCAGTTATCACTTTTCTCTACTATATTTGTAGCTCCTGCTGGAATAGGGAATTTACTTCCAAATTGTACCATAACCGCTTTAGTATTATCATCAACTTCCATATTCTTAATTAATGGAACATTTCCTATTGCAATAGTATCATTACTTCCATTTACTTTATATTGAAGTTGTGCAGTATTTTTATCATATTCTAATCCATTTACAAAATTTAATACATGGTTTTGAGTTGTAGTGTCATCATTTCTTTTAAAAGATAGCGTTCCTGTATTAGAATCATAATTAAAAGATTCTAAATATAAAAAGGGTTTTGCAAGTTGATTTGTTTCTTGATTATTTGTATAATGAACAACTAACGCGGGCACCCCTTGATTATCTTTATCAATACTAATATGAGATACAACTGGAATATTTACTACAATACTATTTGCATCTTTACTACTATCATCTAACGGATTATAAGTATTATATAAAAAACGTAAAGAAGAAATATCATTGTTCTAATATTCTACTCCATTTATATATCTAATATCTGTAAGAGGAATCCATTCTAAAGTTTCAGAATCTTCATCCCCATTATGTTTTCCCGCTAGTTGGTATCCTAAAGTTCCATTATGATATAAAATTCTTTTTACATAAGGAATATTAAATTCTACCTCTTCTGGCTGAGAAAATTCATCTTTAGTATTATATGTAATCTTAAAATTATTTTCAGGTTCTTCATCTTTCCATTCAATTATCTTATTTCCTGATAAAGGGTTCCCAAATTCATCAGTATCTTCTTCAATTTCTATCTCATTAAAAGGTAATGTTAGTTCAATATCCTTTATCCATTTTAAATTAGGAGTTAATTCTTTTTCTCCGTCATGGGTTAAAACATAAGATAATTTTCCTTCTTCTGATAATTCAATAGATTTAATTTCATTACAATCACCTAAATAATAATATTTAACTTCTCCATTTTGTTTATTATCAAAATTATATTTTTCATAAACATAAATAGCCTTACCCGCTAATCTATTTAAAAGTTCAGTTAAAGTGATTCCTTCTGAAACAATATCTGTTCCATATTTTGTTTTAAAAAACTATCTATCAAAACGGCTTTCATCCTCATTTATTCCAGGATAAATTAGTTCTTTTTCAATAGTTTGTCCTTGACTTCTTATACAATAGTATAAAGGACTTCTTTTTTCATTACTATTATCCGCATTTTCTGCATATCTATTAAAAGTAGTAACTCTTAAATTTCTTAAAGCATCTCCAGAAACGCCTTTAGGTATACTTAAATGCCATTTATTATAATAAGGATGGGTGCCTGGATCATCATTAGATCTAGCAATATTTGACTTATTTGCAATATTACCGTTTTCATCATATGGACTTACTTGCGAGGTCTACATCTAAGTTACTAAATAAGGGAATTTGAAACCAATATAAGCCTAAGTATCATCTCCATGGTTATCATTTCTAACTGAAGTACAATACCATTCAATTCCATCGTGATATTTAGTTTCTCCATTTTCCACATATTTACCAGGAATTAGTCCAGGATTTGTACCATTAGGACTATATACTCCATTACTTTTTCGATTGTCAAAGTTATCTCTGGCTTGTTTTGTCTAGGCTATCTCATATGAAGTCATGGTTAATAACGGAGCCTTTCCCGCAGGTCCTACAATACTACCAATATATTCTGCACCATGTGCCTAAATATTATTAATAGGTTTAAACTCATATTCTTGACTTCCTAAAGCCGTCTCATATTCTGCTGAATCCGAGCTTATAACAATTGAATTATTATTTCTATTAACAAGAACGTAACCAGAAATAGTTTTGTTACTATTGAAATCATAACCTCTTCTAAAAATTTTTCCATTATCAGGATGATTTTTATTTGGATTATTAATTAATACATATTCTTCAAAGGCAACATCCTTACAGTCATTTCCTTTTGCAAAATCATTTGTCATTTGTGGAATGTCTAAATAATTTTTAACAATAACAAAAGAAGCACCTCTTCGGCCCCCATAAAAATACCATCTTCCTCTTTTGATTCTCTTATTATAAAACTCAAAAATTTTATTTTATAACCATTTCTAATTTCATATATCCCACTAGGTCCTATTCGAATAGGTTCTCCATTTATACACATTAATAATCCAGGAGGCCCTTGAATACCTATTTTATTTAAAGTAGGTGTACTTAATGTATTACTGCCTATAACATTATTAATTATTGCAATTTTACATAAAGAAGGTTCAATTTTTATTTCTCTTCCTTTATACTCTCTCCATTTTTCTGGCGGGTCCCAAGGAAGTCCAGTCTCAGGATCTTTTTCACTATAATAATCAATTACAGTACGACTTAAAATAATTGCTAACTGATCATATGTATTGTTTGGAGCTATAATAGTTTCATAATAAGCGTATTTACTTGTCTTTCCATCGATATCTGGAGCAAATATTGTAAAATTATCAATATATTGAGAACTTTCTTGCAATTCTTCTTTTCTTACTAACCGTAGTGTTAAATCTTGGTTTATATCTTCAAAAGAACGCTAAATGGCAAGTTTAACATAATAATAAGTACCTGGTTGAAAATTTCCTATTATTGAAATTCCTTTATCTATAAAAAACTAATCAGTAGATAAAGAACCTGCTTTAGTAGTCTAAATATCTTGAACCTAAAGTTTGTTATTTTCATTTGACCATACAGGAGTTAAAAGTTCACCTAATTTACTTGATAGTATTTGTCCAACTTTAAAACTCATATTTTATTCCTCCTTTAAATTCTTTCTATTGCTTTAGAAGCATTAATAGTTAATAAACCTTCTGCATCAAGAGCAAAAGACATACTATTAATTAAATAATCCCCTTTTATTCCACTTTTAGGATTATAAACTGAAATACGTGTATTTGGCTATAAAAAATAAAGAGGAATTGTTTGCAAACTAACTGTTTCATTATAACTAGTAAATTCATGTAATGTCTGTCTAATGTCTTGATAAGCAGAATTATAAATTCCTCCTATCTATAAATTATCATAAATATTTGCCGGAATTTGAGTAAAACATTGACCCCTATTTGCAGCCTAATCACTTTTCTATTGAGTATCTTTTTCCCCTGCTTTAATTAAAATAATATCTGGAATCCAGTTTTCAAAAACACAATTGGTATTCTTACCATTATCAGTAACAAAAGACCTTCTACCAATATTATCAACAGAAAGATTCATTATTAAAGAATTATTACCATTAATAAAATCTAAATAATAATTAATACAAGTCGGATTTTGTATCACTTCTGGATAATAACACCCTTTTTCTAGGTCATATATTTTAGGCCATTCTGTTTTTAATTCTTCATAATAGTAATTAGATTCTAATCCTCGTGTCTATGCGGCCGCCCCTTCAAGAAGAAGCTAGGTTCTCCAGTCTTTAGCCACGATAATTTTTGCTTCTGCATCTA
>CACZGA010000079.1 GCA_902780585.1 uncultured Erysipelotrichaceae bacterium
TACAAAGATGGTATAGTAAGTTTAAGATATAAAAATAACATTTCTGACTATATAAGTAGTATGCAACTAGCTGCTTCATTTAAAGAACAATTAGTAAAAGATGGCTATAAAGAAATAACAAATAATAATTCTAAAACTATCTATAAAAATAATAAATACCAAGTAATAATAATGGATGAGTTTGATTACTTGATAATAGTGATGGTGAAACTATGAAAAATAAAATATTAAATATTTGGCAAAACTATAAACTAACTATAGTAACAGCCTTAATAGTATTATTAGTTGGCTTTAGCTTTTTAGTAATATTATCTTTATCTACAAGAAACTCATCCTTAAAAAAAGTAGATGAAGAATACTATTCATTTCAATATGATAGAACCTGGAAGTTAAAACAAAAGAAAAAAGACTTAATAATGTTAAAACATAAAAGTGGTAGTAAAGTTACTATTCAAATAAGTGAATTAACAGACGAAAGTAAATATTCTAGTATAGATGATTTAATAGATGAATTGACTTACACAATTCAAGCCCAAAATGAATCATATAAATTAATATCAAAAAAAGAAGATAAATTAACTAATTATAATTATGATGGCTATAGTCTACTTTATGAAAATGATAAAGAACAAGTAATGGTTAGTACTTATAAGAAAAGTGATAAATTAGTTACTATTAGATATGAAGCAAATAACTCTTATTTTGACATCTTACTAGATAGTGTTCATAATATTATTAATCATCTAAATATTAAAGATAAAAAGTTTGATTTAAAAAATACTATTCAATTAAAAACAGTAGATGTTACCTATAATGAAAATGATAAGTTTGATAAGACTCTAAGTAGTAATGAAACATATGAGATATCTAATAATAATTATTATGTTAAATATTCAATTCCTAAGAACTTTACTAGAGCTAATTTTGACTCGACTCAAAGCCAATTTAATTTAAAATATGAAGAGGAAAGAATACATCTAGTAGTAAATATTTTTAATAGAAATATTTATGAGTATTTAGATAAAGAAGAATCTTCAAATGTTTTCAGTAACTATTCTTATTATCATGAAAAAGAAAATGATGATTATTCTGATTTTAAAGAATCAATTTCAAAATTAGATGGAGATTTATTAGGATATATTTATAAAAATAGTTATTTTTATAATAAAGCTTTTAAATTTGATAAGGATTTTAATAAAAAAGAATATAAAAGACAAGATGAAAATGCAGAGCTAATTTATGCCTTGGATAATAATCATATACTAGTAATTAAAATAAGTTCAAACGGAATTGCTCTTACTAAGAAATTAATAGAAAGTATTAAAGTAGTAGATTATAAGAATTATGCTAATTATATAAAGATTGAAAAAGAGGATAATTATTTAATTGGTAGACTACAAGATTTTGCTAATTACCAAAACGATAAAATTAGAACTGTAACTCTTAAAGTACCAGATAAGTATGAAGAAATAGATAAGAATGCTAATTTCTACAAAAAAAGGTACTATGGTTGGAATTATAATGATGATTTAGAAGAATATGATTATGAAGTTCATTATGAATTATTTAGTATACCTGATGAAGATATTATTAAAATAATTAATCAAGGCACTATAAAAACAGCATACGGGGCATCTCAAGAATTAACATATAGTGGTAACTTTACACAAAATGACAAAGAATATAAAGTTTATGGTGGCGGATATACCGATATAAGCGGTATAATGTTTACAGATATTAATAGAATAAAATACTACGTTCATAAGAAAGTTCTGATTTATAATCTATCAGATGATGATAAGCTAATAATAGAAATAGATGGTAATAACAAAGAAATAAATGATGAAGTAGTAAATGAACTATTAAACTTTACAGTTGAAGAGAAAGAATTTTAAAAGAAAAGAGGAATAAAAATGAATTGTAAAACATGTGGTTCTCCATTAACTGAGAACGATCAATTTTGTAAAACCTGTGGAGCAGCAGTACCTGCTCAAGATACACCAGTTGTACCACCAGTTGATAATCAACCAATGAACGCTATGCCTGAAATGCCAACACCTCCTGTAACACCAGAAGCGCCAGCCCCAACAGTAGCTCCAGAGCCTGTTGCAGCACCACAACCAGTTGTGAATACTAATCCAGTGGGTATGAATCCAACTGCTCCAGCACCAGAGAAAAAACAAAATAATAATATTAAATATATAGTAATTGGCGTAGTAGCAATCGCTGCTATCGTTGCTGGTTTGTTTATTTTTAAAACATTAGGACAAAGAACAGAACCAAATTCAGTACAACCACCACAACAATCTCCTAAAACATATAAAGTTAATTATAATGGATTTACTTTCGCAGTACCTGATAATTTAGTGTATAAATTAGATACTACTGCTATGTATATAGGCGATGAAGCAGATACTTGGCTTGCAAAAATAGAAATAGCACAAGGAAGCTTTGAACAATTAAATGCCAATAAAGGACAATTACATACCGTATTAATTCAATCTGGAATACCTAATGTTAAACCAGCTGAAGAAAAAACTCTAGGTGGCTTAACATACTTAACAATGGAAGCAAATTCTTCAGGAACAAACGTTTTAGCAAGCTTAACTAAAATAAATGCTATGTACTTTGCCTTTGTTTTATCTCAAACTAAAGATAATGAATTTGATTACAAAGTACTAGAAACTATCGCTCCAATTATTTCTTCCGCAACACCAACAGACACAACAAATAATATGTCTTCAGATGTTCAAGTTAGTGGTGGAGCCTTTGCAGGATTAGCTCAATAATAATAAAAGTCATCTAAAAAGATGGCTTTTTTGATAACTTAAATAAGATGCATTGTAAATAAAAAAATCTCATGTTAGAATATAAATAATAAGGAGTGGTTATATGAAAAAATTAAAACAAGTCTTATTATTGACATTAGTAGTAATAATAATTTTATCACTAACTATTATTAAAAGTGCAAATACAGAATTAAAAACAATTAAAAGTGAAAGAGAATTATATAACTTTTATAATAATTCTGATGAGTATTCTCCGTCACTAATTAAAAAAATATTACTATTACCATTTAGTATATTTTTTAACGATAATAATATCATTTATTCTTATGGTGAAAGAAAATATACTAATGAAGTTATTATAGAAGATAGTACAGTAGCTCCTGAGGAAAGTAGTGCTACAAAAGACTATTCCACTACAAATATTCAAGTAGATAATGTTGATGAAGCGGATATTATAAAAACAGATGGCGATTATATTTATTCAATCTCTGGTAAAGAAGTAATAATTACTAATGTAAAAGATTCCGAAAATATAACAATAGAATCAAGAATATCTAAAAAGGGTATTCCTAATGATTTATTATTATATAAGGATAAATTAATAGTAATATCATCTAATGATAATGTATCTTACTATATGGATGATCACACAATTGTCTATATTTATGATATAAAAAATAAGAAAAAACCAACACTCCTAAAAAGCTATGAATTATATGAACCATATTACACAACAAGATGTATAGATGGTAAGCTATATGTATTCTCAAGTGGTTACTTACATGAAGAAAACAATAAGATTGTAAGAGAATATATAGAAGATTATGCTGTGAAAAATATTCCATTAAATGATATTAAGTACTTAAAAGACCATAAGAGTAATATGCAAACTTTAATTGCTGAAGTGGATTTAAATAAACTAAACGATATAAACATTACCTCATTTTTAACAGATATGTCTAATGCTTATATCTCAGAAAACAATGTTTACTTAGTAAAAGAAATATATTATGAAGATGATGTATCCATAAAAGATTTATTTGGACTAAAAGGCGTATTTGGTTTATTTGATAAAATAGAAAATTCTTATTACCAACCTAAATCTGAAATATATAAGTTTAAAATAGATTCTAAAAAAGGTATAAAATATAGTAGTAAAACCACAACTGAAGGAACTACTATTAATCAGTATTCTTTAGATGAAAAAAATAATCATTTAAGGATAGCTTTAGATGGAGAAGAAGGTACTAGAGTAGAAATACGTGATAAAAATTTAAAATTAATTGGTAAAACTCCTTCTGTTGCTAAGGGAGAAAATATGAAGGCATCTAGATTTATGGGGGATAAAGCTTATTTAGTAACTTATCAAAATACAGATCCTTTATTTGTATTAGATTTATCTAATGAAAAGAATCCTAAGGTAGTAGGAGAATTAAAAATACCTGGTTATAGTGAATATCTACATCCCTATGATGAAAATCATTTAATTGGCATAGGTATTGATACTGAAGAAATAATAAATAAAGATTCCCAAGGAAAAGTAATATTCCCAAGGAAAAGTAATTTCAACATCAGCTATAACTAAAGGCATGAAGATGAGTTTATTTGATGTATCAGATGTTAATAATCCTAAAGAAATATCAAAAACAACCTTTGGAGACTCTAGGACAACATCTGCCATATTAAGTAATCCTAAAGCTTTACTATTCTCTAAAGAAAAGGAAATACTGGCGATACCAGTAAATAGTTATAAAGAAGATTATGATGCTGAAATGAATGATGCCATGATTAAATATAATCCATATATAGCTGAAGGCTACTTTGTATATAATATAGATTTAAAAGGATTTAATTTAAAAGGTATAATTTATACCATTTCAGAAGATTATATAAAAGTAAATAAAATAAAAGACTTAGAAGAAATAAACTCTATAAAAATAATAGATGAGGAGAGCGAATATGAAAGATAAAAAAGAAAGATATGTAGGACACATTATATCCCTAGTATTAGGAATAATATCAATATTAACAAACTTATTATATTATATATCAATTCCCGCTGGTGTAACTTCTATTATTCTTGGTATAAGGAATTATAAAAAGACAGGGAGTAAACTAGCTTTATCTGGCTTTATTACAGGAATAGTAGGGGTATCACTATCATTAATTGTTTATATATCATTAATTATCATATTATTATTACAGAATATGTATTAAAAGAGACTTAAAAAGTCTTTTTTTTTGGTAGTTTACAGATCTACAAGCAAATCACAAGCGATTGATTTGAAAAATATTGTTATTTAGATTTATTTTATGGTATGCTAAATATGGATAGTAAGATTTATAAAAAAGGTGAGAAAATGAAAAAATATTTATTATTAATAGCATTATTCTTATTTCCAATAATGACATATGCGTCCCCTGTAGAAGTGGAGACATTTAGTGATTTAAAAAGTTCTATCGAAAATGGAGAAACTGATATTAAAATAACAGCTGATATGAGTTTTGATAGTAGTATTAGTATCTCTAATGAAGTAATAATTAATGGAAATGATAAATCATTAAATAGATCATCTGGTTATACCGGTAATTTATTTACCATAGTAGCAGGAGGTTCACTAAAAATAGAAAACTTAAAGATGGATTTAGGTGCTTCTGGTTGGTATATGGATTATGATAACAGATATTATACTCAACCTGAAGACAAAGGATATGTTCGAGTACCAATCATCGACGGAGAAAATGATACAGTAGCGACAACTACGTTAATAAGTAATAAAGGTAGTTTAGAATTAAATAATGTAGAAATAAAAAATGGACGTTCTACTGAATCAGGAACAGCCATAAATGGAAACGGTAATGTCACATTAAATAACACAACAATTATTCATGTTTCATCCCCTAAAAACGGTGGAGCAATGCTGGAGTTCCATCTGTTTCAGTGGGTGGTAGTGCGTTTTATGTAGTTAACGCTACTAGTTTGAATATTAATGGTGCTCTATTCCAAGACAATTATGCTCAAGGAAATGGAACTATGTTTATATCAAAAACAAATACAATAATAAATGATGTTACATTTAAACATAATATGGTTGGTAACGATGGTTCT
>CACZGA010000080.1 GCA_902780585.1 uncultured Erysipelotrichaceae bacterium
TAAATAATATATCAAAATTAATTAAAAAAATATTTATTTAAAATTATTTAATCGAAAATATACAGAAAATATTGCAAAATAAAATGTTATAAATAATATATATTAAATAATTATTGCTCAGAATATTTATGTAAATTGGCATATTTTTGGCCAAGAGCTAAAAGTTCTTCATGGGTTCCTTTTTCTACTAATTTTCCAGATTCCATGACTAAAATAACACTTGAATTTTGTATAGTACTTAATCTATGAGCGACAGCAATTGAAGTTCTTCCTTTTTGCAATATATCAATACTTTGTTGAACACTTTTTTCACTTTCTTTATCAAGAGCAGAAGTAGCTTCATCTAATAATAAAATGATAGGATCTTTTAAAAATGCTCTTGCTATAGCTAATCTTTGTTTTTCTCCTCCTGATACTGGATCTTCTTTTGTACCCATTTGCTGTTTATCGAAAAACTTTTCTATAGCTGCTGCTCTTGCAGCTGCAAGGACTTCATCTTTTGAAGCATCTAGACGACCATATAAAATATTTTCATATACACTTCTTTTAAATAAGACTGGCTCTTGACTTACTAAACCTATTTTCTTACGTAAACTATATATATTATAATCTTTCACATTTATATCATCTATTAATATTTCTCCATTTCCATCTTCAACATCATAAAATCTTTCAATTAATTGAATTATTGTACTTTTACCACAACCTGAATATCCGACTAATCCTGCTGATTGTCCTGGCTCTATTATAAAACTTACATTTTTCAAAACATCTATATCTGGCTTTGTTGGATAGGCAAAAGTTACATTTCTGAATTCGATTTTTCCCCTCATATTTTCTGGTTCTATTTTTCCTTGATTATCTCTCAAAAATGGAGGAATTAAACTTTGTGTTCTCATTGTTTTAAATACAGAAATAAATGCTCTTTTTGCTTTTGGATAATCAGAAATACCATTAAGTCCTACAGAAATACCAGCAATCATCATTACTAAACTACAACTCGCATACATAAAATCATTGAAATTTAAAGTGAAACGAAGTATAAATTCTTTAGCAGCATAAAAGGCAGTAGCATTACATGCATAAGTTGCAAAAGCTCCTAAACCTAAAAAGAATCCTTTCCATAAACTATCTTTGACATATTCGGAAGATTCAGTCAAAAGTAAACCTAAATACATATCAACAGCTGGTTTTTGAAAATTAAAAGAAAATATAGTCTTTGTATTTATAACGCATTCTGAAAGTATAGCTCCTGCTTCAATATCTGTTCTATTATCTTTCTTTTTTGTCAAAGTACGAACAGAATCTTTGGCGATAACAAATGCTCCTACAATAAATGGAATAAATCCCAAAGCAATTAAAGACAAACGCCAATCATAAATAAATCCAAGAACTAAACCAGTTATTACATTTCCTGATGTTGATAATACATCACCTACTAATGTTAATATAATAGAATTTAATTGAGTTGTATCTATACTTAATTTTGTTAATAATGCTCCTGGAGCATTATCATCTATATCAAAATAAGCAACATGTAAACTTAAATATTTTTCGACTATTTCTTTTCTCATATTGCAAGTAATAGCACTTCCTAATGTATCTAATTTGCTTAATTTTAAAAAGACAAAGAAGCCATTAAGAAAAGAAACACCTAAAAATACAAAACACCAAGTTAAAGATTTATGCCAAATCATATGATAATGTCCTGATGCTATACAAATAAAAGCTCTAGATAAAACATATCCTGTTAAAGGAGTGACTCCTCCTGCAAATAAAGAGCCAATAACACCCAAGGCGAGATCACATTTATTATTTCTTAATAATTTAAACATTTCTCCATGACTCACACCTTCTTTTTCGACTACTTCATCATGAGCTTTTTGAATATCTTTATAATTTGTTCTTGATAAATGTTGTGTAAGAGTTTTTAATGATTCTTTTTTGTCCAAATTCATATCATTTTTCTTTTCTTCTTCATCTTGTCCGACTTGTGCTTTAACTAAGCCATAATAATATCCTCCTTTTTCCAATAATTCTTTGTGGGTTCCTACTTCTAAAACTTCACCATCTCTTATAGCATAAATTAAATCGGCGTTTTTTATTGTACTTAATCTATGAGCTATTATTACTGTTGTAACATTTCTTTCACTAATATGATCTAAAGCTCTTTGGACTTCTTTTTCTGATTTATTATCTAAAGCTGAAGTAGCTTCATCTAATATTAATATTTTTGGCTCACATACAATGGCTCTTGCTATAGCGACTCTTTGCTTTTGACCTCCTGATAATTTACCTCCTTTTATACCTACAACATAATTAAGGCCTTCTTTTGTCTCATTTATAAATTCAGAAGCATATGCTTCTTCAATTGCATTTTGAACTAAAGTATCAGGATCACCTAATTCTCTGACTGAATCGTATCTACCAAAAATAACATTATCTCTTATTGGTTTATTAAATAAGACAGGTTCTTGTTGTACATATCCTATTAAACTTCTTAAATAAGGTAAATCATATCTTTTAATATCTATACCATCTATTAATACTTCACCTGATGTTGTTTCATATAATCTTTCTATTAAATTTACTGTTGTACTTTTACCACACCCAGATTCACCTACTAGGGCAACTTTCTTCCCTGGTTCTATCGTTATATTCAAATTTTTTAAAATCATTTTTTTATTCGGGTCAGATGGATAATAAAAATTAACATTTTTAAATTCTATTTTTCCTAATACTTGATCTCTTGGAGGTCTCTCTATACTTTGACTAAAGTCCATTTGAGGTTCTCTTTCATATAAAGTAAAATAATCTGATGAAGCAATAGCTGATTCTTGAATTATTTTTAAATTAGGAGCAGTGAAACCTACTGATAAAATTGCGACTAAAGTTGAAAAAACTACGGTGACTGTATCACCTAAAGTAAAAGGTTTATCAGAATTATCATTCCAGACATCTTCACCTATTAATTTTCTTGAATACATTGTCGACACGAAGAAAGTTACATAAATGAAAAACAAAGCTCCTCCTATAGTAGCACCTAATATAAAGGCTTTTTTTCTATCGAAATAATGAACTATGTTTATCATTCGATTAAATCTATCTATTTCAAATTCAAAATTAGAAAAAGATGCTATAGTTTTAATATTATATAACATTTCTTCGGCAGCACCTCCTGCTTTTTCATATGTTTTTCTTGAACCAATAACAGGCTTTCTTATTAAACAAACTAAAGCAATAACACAAGCAAAAATAGTAGGACTTATCGCTAACATTACTAAAGTTAATTTCCAACTTTTATAAAAAGCAATTATAATCCCGCATATTATTTGAGATATAGCTTGTAATAAAAGTCCGAATTTTTCTCCAACACCAAGAGCAATTTGTTCAAATTGGGCTTGAACTTTAGTACTAAATTCATAAGCATTATTAGCATCAAACCAACCTTGTTCTTGTCTTAAAATAACTGCGAAATATTTTTCTTTTAAATGATGCATTTGTCTCATACCACAATAACACCAAAAAAACTTTTGGCCTCCAAAAGCCACAAACATTGTTGATCCTATAATTAATAATTTTCTGACTAAACTATCTACATTATCATCGAATTTTATAAACATTTCTCTTGCCATATTATATACTACTCCATAACTCCAAGCAGCATCGGGATTACCTCCTGCCAAAGCTTGAGCTTCTTCTACAGTCTTACAATCCATTAATGCTTCGAGTAAATCAACTTGATTTTCATCTACATTTGCCTGAGAAAAATCATTTGCCATATCACCGAATAAATAACACATAAGAGGTGCAGCTACTCCTGCTCCGAGGGCACAAATAGTACCTAATATCATAAGAAAAATCTCATATGGACCTGAAAGATGAAAATATAATTTGAATGGAGATATATTTTTTTCATCGAAAACTAAATTGGTTTTTTTTATTTCTTCTTCAAAATAAGCATCATCATGTATTTCTTCTTCTATTGATTTCATAGGTATATTCTCATTTCGATTTAAACCCAAATTTTTATTAATTGGGACAAAATTAGTTAATGTCTCATATTCTAATGGATTACTTGTTTCTTTATTTATTCCACTTTGGTCTATCATTTTTATATTTTTAAATTTTATATTTAATATATATATTAGGATTAATTATTTTTTAACGAAAAATAATAAAATTAAGAAAATATATTAAAATTTGCATATATAAAAAATGCAAAGAAAAATAATTGAGGTGCTGCATTTATTAATGCTGATTATTCATATTCTTATGCAAAAAAAGAGGATGATAATGATAAAAGTTGTTTAATATAATATGAATATATTAAT
>CACZGA010000081.1 GCA_902780585.1 uncultured Erysipelotrichaceae bacterium
AAGTAATTAGAGAAAATGGTAAAAAAGTTAGACGTTCAGTAAGTGAAATTAGAACTATGAGGAAAAATGAAAAAACTGCTTAATTGCAGTTTTTTTTATGAACAAGTAAATCCAGCTCCTATCATTTCTGTGTAAATAGTATCTTTAGGATGATCTAGTGGATAATCTAATTTAGTAGTGAAATGATTTTGTTGGGTTGGGTTTAGAAGTGTTAAATCTAGTTTTGTATAATCAACTTCAACTGTTACAACTAAGCCCTCTCCTGTTGGTATTACACTAATTTGATAACCATCAATAGGATTTAAGAATGGTTGATAACCTATAATATAATTTTGAACAGTAGCTGCTCCTAAGGGATTACCAGGAGTTGGGGTAATAGTATATACTTTTTTGAAACCTACTAGTTTATTATCTTCAAATGTATATAAAATACTATAAACAGTATATTACAATTTAAGTTAGTAGTAGCTGGCTTTACATCATTTTTTTCAACTACTTCTTCGGCGATATCTCTTTTTTCAACCTTACTACTTCCTTTTAAATTACTAGCTACTTGGAAAGTTGTTCCAAAAGTTAAGAATAAGATTCCGATAGCAGCTACTATAATAGCTGGTTTTTTACTAGATATTTTTTCAAATCTAACAGTTTTTTCTAATTCATCAATATTTAGAACTTGTGTTCTTTGTAATTCTTGTTGAGTCATTTGTTGTTGCTGTTGCTGTTGTTGTTGATATTGTTTTGGATTTTGAACTTGTAATACCTCCTCTGGAGATATTTGTCTAGGTCCTGCTGGAGCAGCTTGACCTTGTTGCTGTGTACCTTGGTATATTTGTTGTCCTATTGGGACTTGTGTTTGGTTATTTAATTGGGTTCCATTGTTGTTTTGGAATTGACCTTGTAAACCATTTTGGTTTTGTATATTATTTTGGTTCATAGCACCCACCTCTATCTTAATTACATTATAACAATTAATTGGGCATTATGACAATAAAAAATAGTTATTTTTGCGTAAAATGGTATAATAATTTTAGAGGTGGGACAATTGAAAAAAATAATGTATGTTACTGGTAACCGATTAAAGATAGAAAGTGCTAAACACGCTTTAGAGCCTCTTGGTTTTGAAGTTGGCAATGTAAAGCTAGAAATACCTGAAATACAAGCAGATGATGTGGCGGAGGTAGCAATGTACTCGGCAAAATTGGCAGCTGATAAATTGCAAACTCCTGTTATGACAAGTGATTTAGGCCTTTTTATAAAATCTTTAAATGGCTTCCCGGGCGTGTATACTAAATATGTTTATGGGACAATTGGCATTGATGGTCTTTTAAGACTGATGACAGGTATTGAAGATAGATCTGCCCATTTCAAAGAGGTTATTGCTTATTGTGAACCTGGGGGTGAACCCATTTATTTTGAGGCTTATACCTATGGAACGATTGCGCAAAGCAAATCCACATCGCAAGCTGAAAACTGGGATTATGTTTTTATACCTAATGGTGCTACTACCTTTTTAAGCGATATACCTAAGGATGAGAAGTGGAATTTCTGGAGTGTAGATGGTTATATACAATTAGCTGATTATTTAAAAAAGAAAAAAGTATCTAATTGATACTTTTTTTAGTTAATTTTATTTTTAGCGTCAAATTTTTTTCTTTCTTCTGTGTTTAGTATTCTTTTACGAATTCTAATATGATTTGGTGTTACTTCAATTAACTCATCTGAGTTAATATAATCTAACGCATATTCTAAAGAAATTGGTCTTGGCCTTTTTAACACTACTGTATGGTCAGAACCTGCAGCACGGGTATTTGTTAGTTGTTTTCCTTTTACAACGTTAACTGCTAAATCATTTTCACGATTACATTCTCCTACTACCATACCTTCATATACTTCTTCACCTGGCTCAATAAACATAATTCCTCTGTCTTCAAGATTACCAATTGAATAAGCTGTAGCATTACCATTTTCCATAGAAACTAAAACACCAAGTTTTCTTTCCCCTATTACAACATTTTCATATGGTAAGAATTCTTTAAATGAATGATTCATAATACCATAACCTTTTGTTAGAGTCATAAAGTCTGTTGAAAAACCGATTAATCCTCTTGAAGGAATAGTATAAAGTAAACGAACTTGATTTTCAAAGTTAGTCATACTTTCCATTTTTCCACCACGAATACCTAACTGTTCAATAACACTTCCTACAGATTCTTCTGGTACTTCTATTTGTAATTCTTCGTATGGTTCATATTTAACACCATCTATTTCCTTAATAATAACTCTTGGTTTTGATACTTCTAATTCGAAACCTTCACGTCTCATATTTTCAATTAAGATTCCTAAGTGTAGTTCTCCTCTACCGCTTACTAAGAATGATTCGTTTGTTTCTTGTTCTACACGTAGAGATACGTCTCTTTGAGTTTCTTTATTAAGACGTTCTTCTATTTTTCTAGCAGTAACTATTTTTCCATCTCTTCCTACCATTGGTGAAGAGTTACTTCCAAAGGTCATTTGAAGAGTTGGTTCATCAATATGTAGAGGTGGTAACGCAATTAAATTACTATTATTACAAATTGTTTCCCCTACTGAAATATCAGCAAGTCCAGCAATAGCAACAATATCTCCAGCTTCAGCTTGTTCTATTTCAATTCTACTATAACCTAAATATCCAAATAGTTTTTGAATTCTAAATTGCTTGGTTGTTCCATCTAAGCACATGCAAGTTACTACTTCTCCAGTTTTAATAGTTCCATTATGAACTCTACCTATTCCAATTCTTCCTACAAATTCATTATAGTCTAGTAAAGCAGGTTGAAATTGAAGTGGTGCATTTTTGTCACCATTTGGAGCAGGTATTTCTTCTAGAATAGTATCTAATATTTCAGAAAATCCTTCTGTTTGGGAAGCAATGTCATCACTAAAAGAACAAGTATTATTTACAGCTGAGGCATAAATTACTTTAAAATCTAATTGCTCATCGTCAGCACCTAGTTCAATAAATAAATCTAATACTTCATCAACTACTTGTTTACAACGAGCAGATGGTTTATCTACCTTATTTATTACTACTATTGGTTTTACACCAGCTTCAAACGCTTTCTTTAGAACAAATCTAGTTTGAGGCATAGCACCCTCATACGCATCAACAACTAATAGAACTCCATCTACCATGTTCATGATACGTTCTACTTCTCCACCAAAGTCAGCATGTCCTGGGGTATCTAAGATATTAATTCTTACTCCTTTATAATCCATAGCTGTTGTTTTAGCAAGTATAGTAATACCTCTTTCTTTTTCTAATGAATTAGAATCCATTGATACATTACTTAAATCTTCATTCTCACGAAACATACCAGAATGTTTTAAAATACCATCTACTAACGTAGTTTTACCATGGTCTACATGAGCAATAATTGCGACATTTCTTTTTTCCATTTTTATACACCTCTTTACACGTCGCTACTCATTATATCATAATATAAACAAAAATACTAGTAAAAAAAGAATTAATTATTCATTAATTCTTCTATATAGTCTTTTAATAATTCATATTCATTTTTTCCTAGTTCATCTAAGATGGGATTATGACGCTTCATGACTCCACCATTAAAGCTCTTTAACATTTCATAATCATTATCGTTATCACCTATAACATATAAGTTATTATAATCTAGTTTCTCTAAATTAATAAGTTTTTGAAGAGCATGTTTTTTATTAACACTTCTGTGAATAATATTAACATGTGTACGGCTGGCATATATATGTACATTAGTTCTTTGTTTTATTATATCTACTGTTTTTCTTTTGTCTTCTTCATCTATACAGTTAATTACTATTTTTACACAATCATTATAATTATTAGTATGATTATAACCATCATCTAAGTAATAATCCCAGTTATATTCTTCTATGATTTGGACTATTTGCTTAATATCATTTTCATCTAATAATACGGTATCTAGGCAATAATCCATATTATTAAATATTTTAGCCCCATCTTCACATATTAAATATGAATACGGGATATTATTCGCTATTAGTAATTGCTTTAGATCTGTATAATTCCTACCTGTAATAATACAAAAGATATTTCCATTAGTAACAAAATTTCTAATAGCTTCACAATTCATTTTATTTTTTTCTGGATCATCTAAATAATAAATTGTTTCATCAAAGTCACTTGCGAGTATTTTCATACACATCACCTATCTTCAGTATAAAGCATTTTCTTGTAAATAAAAAGTGTAAAGTTTTTTCTTTACACTTTAGATATCCATAATAGCAAGTATAATAACTCCTATTAGTACAAAGAATATTCCAATGTATTCTTTTTTAGTTAGTTTTTCTTTTAATATTATTCTAGATAATAACATTGATAACACACAGTAACTACCTACTATAGGAGCGCTTATAGTGGCATTACCACTCATTGCTTTTACATAAAATATTTGGCCACCTGTTTCAAATAAAGCAGCTGCTAGTTTTGGTTTCTCCACAAAGATGTGGAAAGATTCTTTTTTTATTTTTAAATAAATATAGGTTATTAAAGCATATATGGCAAATGTATATTCATAAGCAATAAGAGCAGCGTCTTCTCCAATTAGTTCTAGTTTATCTAAGTATATTCCATCTAAAAAGGTCCCAATTCCATCTAAAAGGCAATATACTAAAGGAAAAAGAATAGTTAAAGTTATTACTTTTTTTACCGTATTATTCTTTTTATAGTTAATTCGTTTTTGTTTATTATCTTTTATTTCTAATAAAGATATGATTATAATACCCGTAAAGATTAAAAATACAGCGATAAAGAATGGATAATTATATTTTTCTTTGAATATAATCATTAACAATAGTGCCGTAATAACACCACTAGTATTCTGTATAGGGCTAGATATTGATAATTCTAGGTATTTTAGGCCTTTATAACCTATAACCATACTAGTTATATAACATAATGATACAGGTAAATACTTGATAATATCAATTAAATCTATTTTAGTTTTGGTACTTAGTAA
>CACZGA010000082.1 GCA_902780585.1 uncultured Erysipelotrichaceae bacterium
AAAAACATTTTTTTAGCAATTTCCCTATCCCTAGCCTTCTTCTTAGGCGCAAAATTCATAGGTTTTATGAGAAAATATAGTAACGAAAAATTTGAAGAGAAAAAAGTAAGAGATTTATTAGGTGAAGTAAAAGTATCTCATATTACATCTATTCCTTGTACTTTAGAAGGAACTATCATTGGTAGGGGAAATCCAGGCTGCATCTTTAATGAAGACTTTGTTTTAAAAGATGATACAGGAATTATCTTCTTAGATTATAATCAACCACTTAACGTAATAAACAAAATTTTTGCATTATTTCGTTCACCAGATTATTTTGATAAAAAAATAAAAATAAAAGGCTGGTATAGAAGAAGCCCGGTTCCTTATGTAGAAATAAAAACTATGGAAATAGACGGTAAAGAGAAAAAAGTATATACCTATGGTCTAAAAAGAGTATTATTCATTATAGGTGCAATTATCACAATACTATTATTTTTAATGAGTTTATAGAAGAAACAAAAAAGAAGATTTATCAGTAGAATAATCTTCTTTTTTATTATATAATGTACTTAAAGTAGGTGATGGAATGAAAAAAGAAAAAGAAGAACAAACTCTTGAGAATAGATGCCCTGCCTGTAAAGCATCTATATCGTTTAATCCTACATTAGGAAAATGGAAATGTGAATACTGTGGAAGTGAATTCTCTTTAGAAGAAATGCAACAAAGTGAAGATAACGCTTCTACTGAAAAAAATAATTCTAAGAAAAAAGAAGAACCAGATAACTATGATAACTATGTTAGTTATCACTGTGAAAGCTGTGGTGCCGAAATTATAGCGGATGATCAAACTGCCGCTACTTTCTGTGTTTATTGTGGAAATACTGCTATCCTACAAAGTAAATTATCTGGTAAATTTTCTCCAGATAAAATAATACCATTTAAAAAAGAAAAACAATCCGCAATTGATGCCTTTAAAGGTTTGTCTAAAGGAAGACCTTTAATGCCCAAAGGCTTTAATGATACTAATAACATAGAAAAGATAAGAGGTGTATATATCCCTTTTTGGCTATATGACTTACAAATATCTGGAGATGTTGTAATGGATGCTAAAACTATAGAAAAATGGACAGTGGGAGATACTCATTATACAAAAACAAACACCTATAAAGTAACTAGAGGTGGAACAATGAATTTTAATAATATCCCCGTAGATGGTTCATCTCGTTTTGATAATGATATTATGAATACCATTGAACCATTTGATTACAAAGATTTAGTACCATATAATCATGCTTATTTATCAGGCTTTTATGCTGAAAAGTATGACCAAGAAGGAGCTGAAATATTAAAAGAAGCTTCTGATAGAGCTCTCAATACAGCTAAAAATGTCTTAAGAGATGATGCCAGAATGTATGCTTCAAAAGTAATTGTATCAGACTCATTAGAACCAAATGAAAAGAATAAAACATATGCTTTACTACCAGTATGGATGGTAAATGTAAAATACAATAATAAAATGCATATATTTGCGATGAATGGTCAAACTGGAGAATTTATTGGAAATATTCCTCTAGATAAACTAAAAGTATTATTATACACAATTATTATCTTCACAATCTCTATGGCTGTCTGTATTTTAATAACATATTTAGCATTTATAGGAGGAGGATTATCATGAAAAAAATTCTAAAAGTACTTTCTATAATTGCTTTGCTTTGTACAAACACAATAATGGTATATGCTCTTCCAACTACTTATGAAAGAGAAACTCTAGAAAACTATGGTGTAAAGAAAGATTGGAAGATAACTGAGAGTAATAAACAAAACGTCTTAAATACTCCTGCTGTTGATGCTAGTGAAAAACTTTATGATTTTAGTGATGTTTTAACAGATGAAGATGAGCAAACTATAAAAGAAAGAATAAACGAATTTATTGAAAAAACAAAAATGGATATGGTTATCGTATTAGATAAAATACCATACCCAGATAAAGTAAAAAATAGCTGTTATAACGAAGATACAGCCGATCAATATGAAGATGAAATAAATGAAACATATGGTTCTGATTTCTACGATTATAATGACTTTGGTATGAAATTTGAAAACAATAGTGGAGTATTATTATTAAGGAATACGGAGAAAGACCCATGTTGGGATGCTATGTATTATGATATGTATACCTTTGGAAATACTCAATTATATTTCAATCAATATCGTTATGATGATATTTTAGATGGAATATTCAATAATTTAAAAAGTGAAAACTATGTTGCTGGTTTTATAGATTTTATTGATCGTACAGAACGCTATATATTAAGTGGTAAGCCAAATGATATGAATAACTATTATGTAGATGAATTTGGCTATCTTCAACAATATCCTCCAGTATATACAATACCTTGGGCAGGCTCTGCTGCCGTAGCGGGAATAATAACCCTAATAGTAATGATTATTTTAATAAAAAGAAATAAGATGGTTATGAAAGCTACCCAAGCTACAGAATATCTAAATAAAGGTTCTGTTAATATATCTAATAGAAAAGATGTATTTATTCATTCACATACATCTAGTTATACTGTATCCTCTGATAGTGGCGGAGGTGGTGGCGGAGGAGGCCACTCTTCCCATAGCGGTTCATCAGGTGGAGGACATAGTAGTGGTGGAGGCCGTCATGGTTAATATTCACACAAATCTAACTAGAATTTCATAAAATTTTCACAAAACTGTAATATATTAAAAGAGAAAGAAAAATGAGGTGAAATTATGAGTGAAGAAAAATATGAACAAGAAAACAAAAAAACAAATAATAAAGGAACAAAACTAGTAATACTATTCTTTGTAATACTAATAGGTGTAGCCTTTGTAATTGCCTTAAATAATGTTGGAATTATAAAACTAGATGATATAAAAAATATTCAAAAACCAAAAGCAGAATTAAATTATACTCAAACAAAATCTAAAGCAACCGAAGGCGTATATATTACAGATGTATCTGACATAGTTGAAGAAGTAATGCCTTCAATAGTTGCTATTACAAGTAAAACTCTTGTAAAATCAGGCTTATTTGGGCCATTCTACAATTCAGAACAATATGCTGAAGGTGCTGGCTCTGGAATAATTGTTAGTAAAACTGACGATGAGTTACTAATACTAACAAACAATCACGTAATAGAAGGTGCTGAAGAACTATCTGTTCAATTTGTAAATGAGAAAAGTGTAGATGCAACAGTAAAGGGTACATCAGAAAGAAAAGATGTTGCAGTTATCGCTGTTAAAATGAGTTCTCTAGATGCTGAAACAATTGAATCTATTAAAATTGCCACTCTAGGAGATAGCAATGAATTAAAAGTTGGTAATGGAATAATAGCTATTGGAAATGCTTTAGGATATGGACAGTCAGTTACTACAGGTGTTGTAAGTGCTCTAAATCGCGAAGTAACAATAGATGATACAACCACAAAAATGATTCAAATAGATGCTGCTATCAATGGTGGAAATAGTGGAGGAGCATTATTAAACAGTAATGGCGAAGTAGTAGGTATAAATTCAGCTAAATACTCCTCAGCAGCAACTTCATCTTCACCAACTATTGAAGGAATGGGTTTTGCTATTCCAATTTCAGATATAAAGGACTTAATAACTTCTTTAATGAATGGTGAAGAAGATAAAAGTGATGGAACAATTGGTGTAGAAGGATATATGGTTACCGAAGATCAAAGCGAAGCTTATGGTATGCCGGTAGGATTCTATATTTCAAAAATTGTAGAAGACAGCGGAGCAGATAAAGCTGGATTAGAAATAGGTAATATTATTACTGGAATTGATGACAAAGAAGTAAAGAACTTTAGTGATATTAGAGATGTTATCTATAGTAAGAAAAAAGGTGACAAAGTAAAACTAAGAATTAGTTATACAAGTGGAAGAAGCTACAAAGAAAAGGATGTAGAAGTAACGTTATCATAAAAAGAGCCAAAAATAATTTGGCTCTTTTTTCAGAAAAAGGTTGACAATAAAAGAAAATATAGTATAATTAAATATGTCTACTGATTTAGTCGAACCAGATTCGGAAACATTAACTGGGACGATTAAAGACATATGCGGATGTAGTTTAATGGTAGAACCCCAGCCTTCCAAGCTGACTACGGGAGTTCGATTCTCCTCATCCGCTCCATTT
>CACZGA010000083.1 GCA_902780585.1 uncultured Erysipelotrichaceae bacterium
TTTAATATTTTGTTAAAATATTATTTGTGATACATTACTAGGCAATGATGAAAGACGAGTACTAATTTATATTATTTTGAGAGAGGTCTTGGTTGGTGTAAAAGACTAATAAATAATTAGGAAGCTACTTTTGGAGTTTAGTCGGGAGACCGTTATCTTGATTAAGAAAAATAAAGGATGGTACCGTGCATTGCACTCCTTGGTATCTTCCTTTTTTGTTTATGAGGAGGGATTGTATGAAAATATATGTTATTGGTGGTCTAGCGAAAACTGGAAAGAGTACATTTGGAGAGTACTTAAGAGATGAATTAAAGGATTATGGCTATAAACCATGTGTTATGAGAATAACTGAACCTTTATATTCTTATGCTAGAAATTATTTTAATTGGAACGGTAATGAAAATGATAAACCAAGAGAATTCTTACAAAAAATGGGAATTGAAGTTATTCGTGAAAAGATGGGTAAAAAAGATTTTTTATTAAATCGTTTATATGAAGATATAGAAGTTTTAAGTAATTTCTTTGATGTATTTATTATTGCGGATGCTAGATTAATTCATGAATTTGAAGATATTAAAATGCATTATGAAGATGTGGTTTCAATTAAATTAGAAAGAAAAAATTATAATCCTGAATTATCAGAAGAAGAAGCTAATCATATTACGGAAAAAGAAATTAATGATTATCAACACTTTGATTATGTAATTGAAAATAGAAATTTAGCGGATTTAAAAACAGCCGCAATTGAATTGATTCGTAATGAAGAAGGATATGGAGAATAGATATGAGATTAGTAGCAGTTGTTGGAATGAGTGGGGTTGGAAAGAGTGTTGTTACGGATTATTTAGAAACTAAAAATTGGAAAAAAATATACTTTGGTGGGGTTACTTACCGTTTAATGGAAGAAGCGGGAATTCCTAGAACTGAGGATGGCAGAAGCGAAAAAGAATTTCGGGAAAAGCTACGGGCGGAACATGGTCCAGAATGCTACGCTAAGTTTTTAGAACCAGATATTAGTGAAGCAATTAAAGATCATGATGTAGTACTAGATGGTTTATATTCTTGGTATGAATATAAATATTTAATTGAAAGATTTCCAGAGTTAAAACTTGTTTGTGTAGTCGCGGATAAAGAACTTCGGTATCAAAGAGTTGGTTCTAGAGAAGACAGAGCATTTGATAGAGAAGCAATTGTTTATCGTGATATTTCAGAGATTGAAAATCTATTTAAAGGTGGCCCAATTGCTTATGCTGATTATTATATATTAAATAATGGATCTAAGGATGAAGTTATAGAAAGAGTTAATACAATATTAGAAGAGGTGTAGTTTATGAAATATATGAGTCATGATGACATACGTAAAACGTGGTTTCGTTTTTTTACAAGTAAAGGACATAAGATTTATGAAAGCGCTCCTTTAATTCCTATTAATGATGATAGTTTATTATGGATTAATGCAGGAGTTGCGCCATTAAAAAAGTATTTTGATGGTAGTGAAATACCTGATAGTAGAAGGATTGTTAATATACAGAAATGTATACGTACGAATGATATTGAAAATGTAGGTATTACTAAGAGACATCAAACATTTTTTGAAATGATGGGTAACTTTAGTGTAGGAGATTATTTTAAAGAAGAAGCTATTGCTTTTGCTTTTGAATTATTAACAAGCCCTGATTATTTTGCAATTGATAAGAGTTTAATCTATGTTACAGTTTATATTGATGATGAAGATGCTAAAAAACGTTGGATTGAAGTTGGATTAGATGAAGATCATATTGTCCCTTTGAAAGATAATTATTGGGAAATAGGGGAGGGACCTTGTGGCCCTGATTCTGAAATATTCTTTGATCGTGGAGAAAAGTATGATATTGAAGGAGATGCCTTTGAAAAGTTTAAACAAGATATCGATCAAGAAAGATATGTTGAGATATGGAATAATGTATTTAGTCAATTTAATTCAAAAGAAGGAGTAGATAGAAAAGATTATAAGGAATTACCTAGTAAAAATATAGATACAGGTGCTGGCCTTGAAAGATGGTGTTGTATTTTCCAAAATGTTGATTCTAATTTTGAAACTGATTTATTTAAACCTATTATTAAACATATCGAGGAATTAAGTGATTGTGATTATGTAGGACAAAAGGAATATAAGATTATAGCTGATCATATAAGAGCAATTACTTTTGCTTTAGCTGATGGGGCTTGTTTTGAGAACTTTGGTAGAGGATATGTTTTACGTCGTCTATTAAGACGTAGTGTTCGCTTTGGTAGAGCTATTGGTTTAGAATGCCCTTTCTTATATAAAATTGTTTCTGATGTTGTGGATGTTATGAAGGATGCTTACCCTTACTTAGTAGAAAGAAGAGCTGAAGTAGAAGCGTTAGTTATTGAAGAAGAAAAACTATTCTTACGTACATTAGAAGCTGGAGAAAGAAGATTAAAAGAATTAGTTCAAAACTCTAATGATGGAGTTATTAGTGGGGAAGATGCTTTTAAATTATATGATACGTATGGTTTCCCATTTGAATTAACTGAAGAGTATTTAACTGATTTAGGATTTAAAGTTTCTCGTGATGAATTTGATAAATATATGAATGCTCAAAAGGAGCTAGCAAAGAAAAATGCAAAAAATATTTCTTCTATGGCTAGCCAAAAGAAAGTATTATTAGATTTTAAGGATAAAAGTGAATTTGTATATGGACCTTTCCGTTTAAAGAGTGAAGTTATGGCAATATTCTCTAAGGATAGTATGGTTGAATCAATTGATCATGATACTTATATTGCGGTTAAGAGAACTTGTTTTTATGCTGAAAGTGGTGGACAAGTTAGTGATACAGGTATGATTATTGGAGATACTTTTAAAGCTAGAGTTGTTGATGTGTTTAAGGCGCCGAATGGGCAACATATTCATAAAGTTCGTTTATTAGATGGTGTTATTCATGTAGGTGATGCTTGTGAACTTATTCTTGATAAAGAACGTCGTACTAGTATTCAAGCTAACCACTCTAGCGTGCATATTCTACAGTACTCTTTGCAGCAAGTTATTTCTAAAGATATAAAACAAGCTGGTAGTTATGTAGATGCTGATAAATTACGTTTTGATTTTACTTATTCTGGTAAAATAAGTGATGAAATGTTATTAGATGTTGAGAAATTTGCTAATGATATGATAGCAGAAAATATTATTGTTTCTACGGAAATTATGCCTTTGGATAAAGCTATGAAATTAGGAGCTATGGCATTATTTAGTGAGAAGTATGGTGAGACTGTTAGAGTTGTAAAGATTGGTAAATCTATTGAATTGTGTGGTGGTACTCATGCTTCTAATACCAAAGAAATATCTTCTTTAGCAATATCTAGTTGTGAGTCTAAAGGTAGTAATGTATATCGTATTGAGGCGGTTACTGGTGATAAGATTGAACATGCTTTGTTTGAAGTTATTAAGCCATATAATGATGAAAAAGTTAAATTACTTATGAAAGCTAGGGAAATACTTGATGAAGCTAGAGAACGTGGAATTCATTTAGAATTTGATGTGGATGTTTCTAATAGTACTCCTACTGGCTATAAAGATGTTATTTATTATAGAAATGAACTTCAATATATTCATCAAGAAGTAAAAGACTTAGAAAAGAAATATAATGATATGAAAGAAAAATCTGCTTTACAAAGTATAGATATTTATAAAGATCATATTATAGAGTATAATGGTACTTCTATATTAGTTATGAAATTACAAGATAAAGAAACTTCTTTATTAAAGAGTATTGCAGATACTATTATGAATGATATGAGTTCAGGGTTTATATTCTTTGCTAATGTTATGAATCATAAATCTGTACAGTTTATTGCAAAGAGTAATTGCGCTGTTCCAGCTGGTGAGATAGTAAAAAAAGCATGCATCGCAACAGGTGGTAATGGTGGAGGAAGCCCTACCTTTGCCCAAGGTGGAGGTAAGGATATTGAATCTTTAGATGAAGTTTTAGAGAGTATATTAGAGGATATTAAAAACTATGGATAGTTATTTGTTAGAGAGTTTAGACTCTCTTTCTTTACAGAAAAAAAGAGAGTCTCTTATTA
>CACZGA010000084.1 GCA_902780585.1 uncultured Erysipelotrichaceae bacterium
GTACACATTGCGGCAAGTAATAAATCTACATATATAAGTGAATATGTATATGATCCTGAAAATAATAATGGGAATGTTAAAACTCCTATTATGAATAGTGAAGTATATTTCTTTTCTTTATCAACAATATTAGAAAATACAGGAATGAAACTAATAAATGTTAATATTGTTAAGCCAATATAAAGATTAGGTTCACTAAAGCCATTACTAAATGAACTAACAATATAATGCCAGATTGTAGATACTGGTGGATAATTTCTAGTGTTTCCTAATCTTTCAATTACTGATAATAAGGATTTTTCATTTATACATACTTTAGCAGCATATGCCCAGTATGAATATTCATCCCAGGAGTGAACATATCTTTCTACTCCACCTAATACTGCTATGAAAAATAAGACTGTAAAAATAGTTAGCATTGTTACATTTTTATTATCAATGTTATTTTCAAACTTCTTTTTGTTTTTTAATAAATATATTAATGATGTTATGGTTATGATTAATAAATATAATCTTGAATATTTTAGTATATCTAATAAGCCTAATACTATATATAATATGATTAGTATAAAAATAGATCCAATAATAGATATTTCAAATCTATACTTAGTAAGAGCCATAGTAGCATTTGTTATTATAATTATGAAGAAATATAACATTATAAATGTAAAAGAATCAAATCTTTTAAATATACATCCTAATAATAAAATACCTATTGTTAATAAGTTATAATTTAATCTTATTTTTTTATTATTCTTCATATTTATATTTGCTAAAGTAATTATAAAAAATATTATTATATTACTAGATACTAAATACGGAATACTATAGTTATTTTTCATAATAATAGTTTTTAAGATCATTAAAATAATTATTATGGCATAACTAATTATTGTAGACATTATTTTACTTTTTTTCATAACATCACTTTCTTTCTTTTAATCTGCTAAAAATGACTCTATACTTTCTTTAGATAATTTTGTATAATCTTTTCTAAACTTTTTATATTCATCCATAATTTTTGAGGAATTATTTTTAACTGTCATTATCTTTTTAGCTATTTCATTTACATCATCATCGCTAATTAGGATAAGGTTCTCTTTTAATACTTTGTAGTTATCAAAAATATCGATGTTACCTAATAAGCATGGAATACCATTATCCATACTCATTAAAATTTTCTCAGTAACTGTTGAAGTGAAATTACAATATAAATTTATAAAATTATCTTTGATAACTTCATCTTCATTAGATACTTCTTTTTCCTTGATATTGAAAAATTTAATAAAATCTCTAGTAGCCGGCATATGTTTAATTATTTTTATATAATCATAATCAACCATTGTTACGGCAGTTAATTGGTTATATGTATTATGGTTAGGGTTATAATCATCCCCTAATAAGCCTATGGAATTACTTTTTTTGCTACTTGTTTTTTCTTCTTTAATATCTAATAGTATTCTTTTGGTATTGTAGCCAGCATTTTTTAATACTTCATATGCTCCACTATCAATGCAGCCAATACATGATATTAAATTACGATCACAGAACTCCATTAAATTTGAGAATGTTGCTCTTACGGCTCCATCTGTCATTGCAGCCATACTATTCTTCATTACCCATTTAATTTTTCTGTTTTTTCTAATATATGGAATTATTTTTCTATATATTTCGTCATAATCAAATAGTATTAATTGTACATTCTTTTCATTAACAGTATCTATTATTTGTTTTATATCGTCTTCTGATAATTCTTCTTCTAGTGATATAACATTTTTGAAACTATATTCTGTACTTTTTTTAATATCATAGTCGTGTTTTGGTAATAATACTATGTGTTCTTTTTCTTTTAATTTTTTTATTTCATTAATTTTCATAGTTCACCTCACATAGATAGAAATTCTTTTACATCTTCTCGACATTGTTTATCATTTTCTTTTTTCCATATTTTATATAACTCTACTACCTTTTTTTCATTATCTAAGCAATTCTTAATTTGTTTAGCTATTTCTATTGGGCTTTCTTCATTATTTACTATCAAATATTTTTCTAATTCATTTTCTTTTAAATAATGATGATTATTTCCAAATATACATGGAACTCCTACTTCAAAGCTTTCAATTGGAAGCATAGGAGCACATTCAGAAAATGTAACATATAAGTTAATGGTATTGTTACTCATACGTTTAAATAATTCATCTCTTGGTATAGGTTTATCTAATCCCTCTAACTTTAAACCTATTGAATTAGCAAATTTTTTGGCTTCAGGATTTAATGGTACCATATCAACAACAGCATTTGGTATTAATGATGCGGCTGCTAATTGAGCAAACATATTTTTTCGCCAATCATCGCATTTAGCAGCATATATTCCAATTTTTATAGTTTTATCTTTAGGCCTTTCACCTTTTATTTTTTCTGGTAATACAACTGTATTAGTAATAAATTTGGTTTTATAGCCTTCCTTTTTATAAAAATCTATTAAACTTTGCTTACATGTGGCGAAGACATCTATTATTCCTTCTTTATGAAGTTCTATTATTTCTATATTTCTAGCCCAGCCATATGGTTCTGATACTTGGGAATGATTCCCATGCCAAAATACCTTAATTTTAATATCTGGATTATTTTGTTTTAAATAAATAGCTAATTCTTTCCAGCCTATGCACATAGCGCTAAAAACAACTTGTTTTATATTTTTTTCTAAAATTAAATCAGCTATTTTTTTTACATCTTTTGCTCTTAATAATTCTCCACATCTTACTCTTGAATCAAATAATTCAATAGTAGCATTAGTTACACCAAACCATTCTGGATTATGCATTACAATATATGATGCTTTAGCATTATTAATATCATTTTCAGCTTGTTTTAGGCTCTTTAAGTATTTATCACTAATTTTTCTTTTATATCTTCTATAAAGAACAGCTGGAAATAAACATAATTTTACAGCTCTTCTAGTATTTCTCTTTACAAATCTATAACTATTTAACATTATCCTTGTTGGCCTTTCCCCTATTTTTCTTATCATTTTCATTTCTCTTTGTTCATTTTTAGGAATCCATGTAGCATCAAAGTAATGAATCATACATGTATTTTCATCAAACATATTATTTTTATAATTAAATGATAAAGGATAAAAATAAGGTCTTGGGTATACATGAATATTTTTATTTAATATTTGAGGTTCTGTAATTGAAGGGTCAAATCCATATTCGTCTAGTATTCTAGTAATAATTCGAGGAATACTAATTTTATATATATTATCAATGTCAAAATGCTTTTGACTTTTATAGAAATCAAGTACTCTTTTTGCTAGTTCAGTTTTTGGTTTAGATGTTCCCCATACTGCAGCATTAACCATCATGGAATCTTCTACACCCAAAAATGTTTCATCATTTAATAAATGAGATATATCTTTTGTTATTATCATGTCTGTATCAAAGTATATACCACCCATTTCATAAATTGCTTTGGTCCTAGCGTAGTCAGCAACAAAGGCCCATTTTTTATGTTCATAGGCTTCTTTTATGAATGGACATTCTTCTAAATCAACATTCGACTCATTCCATTCAATTATTTCATAGTCAGGTAAAAATTTTTTCCAACTTTTAATACATTTCTTGGTTAATTTTGGTAATGGTTTTCCACCAAACCAGCAATAGTGTATGTACTTTTTCATTAATTAATCCTCCAATACTTGAGTTATTTATTATTTCTTTTCTTTTTTTCTTTTTTTGGAACTTTCATAATCTGTTCCCATTTGGGTTTTAAAATATTCATTACACAATTCTTCGGCTGGTCCCACTTTAACCATATGTCCATGGTCTATCCAAATGACTTTGGAACACAATTCTTTTATACTTTCTATAGAATGAGATACGTAAAGAACTGTTGTTCCTCCTTTAATTAGTTCCATCATTTTATTTTTACTTTTTTCTTGAAACTTTATATCTCCAACGGATAATATTTCGTCTACTATTAGTATTTCTGGATTTACTATTGTCGCGATGGAAAAAGCTAACTTAGCAACCATACCTGAAGAAAAGTTTTTGACAGG
>CACZGA010000085.1 GCA_902780585.1 uncultured Erysipelotrichaceae bacterium
GTATATAAATTATGGATATGACCAACAGTTCCATTAACAAGAGGGTCATCATTATCAGCTAAATTATCCCAATAATTTCTTAAACAAATAACCTTATCTCCCTCTTCAGGTTCAGAACCTCTTCCTTGCATATTACGGAAAGTTTGATTAATATTAATTCTTGTCTTATTTGTTCCTACTAAAACCTGGTCTGCCCATTTAAGCACACCTGTATTAAGCTTTTCATATGGCATTACAATAGCATCATTATACTTACCATACTCAATTTTTTCTCCATTTCTAATTTGCATAGAAAGACGAATAATACTAGAATCTAGTGCCTGTCTCATAATTTCATCTAAGAACACATGAGGATGTTCAAGCAGTCCATTATCTTGATTTTTATCTATAGGAGGAAGCTGGAAGGGGTCTCCTAAACAAATAACAAAGCATCCATGTGTAAAAAGAAGGTCCATTAGAGTCTTAGGCGCCATAGACACTTCATCTACTACAACAATGGAATAATCAATAGCAGTCTTAGGAACTCTAAAGAAAGTTCCATCGGGCTTAGGGATGCTTTCATAAAGAAGTTTATGAAGTGTTATTACATTTTTATTTCCCTTTTTTAAGAGAACCTGTGCGGCCTTGCCTGTATAGCAAGCGTAAACTACATCTTCCTCGGGATCAATTCCAGGAAGATTTTCAATAATAACCTTGACCAGTGTTGATTTACCAGCGCCCGCATATCCAGAAATTACACAATACTTTTCTCCATTTTCATATCTCTTAATACATTCTTTTAAACCCTGCTCTTGTTTTTCTGTAAGAATCATATTTTTTCAACTCCTTTTTTCATATATTATAATTATACTATAAAATTCTAAAAAAGTCAAATTCGGATTGAAAAAGGCCAAAAGCCAAATTCAATCCGAAAGACGGCCCTCCGCGCGCCAACAGCTTAATTGACACTGCCCCTCGGTTTCATCAATTTTTGAACCTCTTCTTCCAATTTCTGACAGCAATCGACACAGATAGAGTATAAAGGAGTAGATATACCACCATAAAGATTTTTTAAATAAGGAATTTTGACTTGAATTAAATCCTTTTCGGTTTTTACTTCTTTCTTACAAAAATCACAAATATAAGTTATTTTTACCATTTTTTAAAACCATCCTTCTTCATAATCAATAATTTCATAATCTTCGATAAAAATTTGAGGAGTTACGTGTCCCATCCATTCATTCTTATTTGCTCTACCAACAATATCTAATATATAATATCCGTTGCTATTTTGTAATAATTCACACAACTCGTCAGGAGCTTTGAATTTCATTAAACTAATACCATTGGGTAAAGTAATTTTAAGAGTATTGTCTTTCTTCTTATATACTGTTACCATATCAGAATTAATACAAATGCCCTTTATACAAAGATATGGTTCATCAATATCTTTACCCCATAAATCCTACATATCTGCAATAGTTAAAATATCAATAGGTTGAATATTTTCTCCATCGTAAATATAGTCAACATAATAGACAGCTTCATCTTGCATGTCAGCTAAGGCGGCATCGGTTTTCTAGATAAAGGCTGGAATGTTCTATTCTAATATACCCAAACCAAATGCGTTAGGGTGTCCAGTCTAATACATTGTTATACCAGTTTCCGCACATATGCTCTTAAAATCAGTAACACCAACTTTCTAACATCCTCTTGCTGAACCTTGATAAGATACAATTCCTTTTTCTTTTGTTTCTTCCCAAGGTGGAGTGTCCTAACTGAATTCTGTAACTTTTGTTAATAAACATACAGGTCTTTGATATTTTGCCATAATTTTATTAGCAATTAATCCTGCAATATTCCTATCTACCTGTCCAGGTTCTAATAAGAACAGGAGAACTTTATGACTTAACAAGTTCCGTTCTTCTATCATATTTTCTATTGTAGCTAATCCAGAATCTTGTGCTTTTGTTTGCCTATTCTTTACATTGGTTACAACCCTCATTGCTTGTTCAACCAGTTGTTCTTTCTAACCAAGTAAATGACCTCGCTTAGTAGATAAAACCTCTTTGAAAGCCTAATGTTTTAGCATTGATTTAAATACTAATGTTTTCTATTCTATTGTTCCACTTCTACATATAGCATTTACATAAGGGGCTACATAAAATGCTACACTCATATGATTCACTTTGTTTTTCATAGAATATTCATTTTTCTTAGCCAGGGAAGCAAAGAAAGGGTTTTTAAGATTTTGAAAACCTTTGTTAATAATATGTTTTGTTTCGATAGAAGTCATAGACATCATATCTGCACAATTACCAAGAGCTACCAAGTCTAAATAATTATCTGCATTAGATGTTTTTAAAAGCTCATCTAAATATCTGCAAAATTGCCAAACAACTCCCGCACCCGAAAAATCTTTATTCGGATACTATGAAAGTTGATTATTAATGACAATAGCATCAGGGTTTTTTACATCACACAAGTGATGGTCTAATATAATTGTTTTAGTACCCTATTCAAATAAAGAAGTACATTCTGTAGAATCATTAGAACCTGCATCCGGGATGATAACAAGTTTATAATTTTCTTTTAATATATTCTAAATATGATCACTTAATCCATGTTGTTTCCCTTCATGGAATATGTAATTAAGTTTTGTTTCCACCCAACTAGGGAAAAAATCATGGAGATAGTTTATAATAATAGCAGCACTGGTAAAACCATCACAGTCTGAATCTACTATAACTAAAGTTTTACCTTGTTTTGAAATAGTTGAAATTAATGCGGCGGCAGCCTATCTAAGTTTATTCTAGCCTAAAGCTTCGGGAGGAGCAACGTCCGCATCATCTGTAAATAAATAATCATCAATTTTATTAATTGGAATGTTTCTATTTGTTAAAATTTGTTGAATAACTGAATAATTCTTATTTATAGGTTTTATTAACTAGTATCTCATACTTCATCCTTCTTTCAATATTCTCTTTTTTATATTATAATAAAAAAAATAAGAGTTGTCAAGTGTACAACTCTTATCTAGGTTTTTTTCTATTATTAAACAATTCAAGGAAAACTTCTGGACCTTTATCTATAGGAGAATCTTTATATCCCAATAAATGGTCTGTATCTAATATAAATTGAATCTGAATAAAACTACCATACTTTTTATATATATTAATTAATTTCTCTTCCCATTTAAAATACTCTTTATCTCCATACTCTTGATATTGTCTATCGAAAGCAATTATAATTTCTTCTACTCCTAATGATTTTAACATTTCAACTTGATAATTAATTAAGTTACTACCACACACTGCAACACTAATATCATTATCTATTCCAAAAAAGCTACTAAATAAAAGACAAGATTTTTCGCCTTCAAATACAATTGCCTTTTTTATATTTCTAATATTATCTTTTGACCAGTTAATATTATATAAGTTAAAAGTTAAAGGATGATTATACATTTGACCGGATATAATAGCGGGTCTATATTTACCACGAGCTTCATTTTCTTTTATTAAAGTTCTTTCTCGGATTCCAATTAATTGATTATTAATATCATAATGAGGAATTACAATACCTTGGTTAATAGGGTCGTAACGAATATTATGACTAATTATGCTTTCTCTTGTTATTCCTTCTCTCTCCCAGGGTAAGATTCTAGGTTGAGGGAAGTTTTTTAAAAAAGCACCATTATATATTTTTAAAGAAACGGATTGTTCTTTATTTGTTTTAATTGATTGTTTTCTTAATTTTTCAGCAATATATTTATCATCGGGAAGTTCTAATTGTTCTTCTGAAAAATTTTGATTTTCTGCTTCGATGCCATAATAAGTAAGAATATAGGTCAAAGCATCAGGCAAATCCCAAGGTCGAGTTTTTAATTCTCCACCCTTTGCCCAATACGTAATACCACTTTTAGATAAGTGTTTTATTTTTAATATTAATTGGAATATATCAAAAGCGTCATTACACTCAGTATAACATCGAAAGAGTTTCGTATTGTCATAATAATATAATTTAAATGAACCCTGACCTGGAGGATTGTGACATATAGTTCTTGAAAT
>CACZGA010000086.1 GCA_902780585.1 uncultured Erysipelotrichaceae bacterium
AACCAATCCTACTACAATTCTAATAAAAAAGAGTGTAATGTTCAATCCTGATCAATGGATTTACTAATTACACTTTCATAGTACCATATTAAGATATTACGAACAATTAAGTTGAGAGTAAAATATCGACTTTTTATGTTATAATTTATATATAAGAGTTTTAATATAAAATAAAAAAATAATATAAAAAAGTAAAAGAGATAATATATGAAAAAACAAGAAAAGATAATTATATTTAGTCATGAAAATGACATTGATGGAATAGGTAATATAATTTTAGGAAAAATTGCCTTTGGAGAAATTGATTATGTATTAGCGTCTAATGTAAATATATTAGAAGAAAAATTTAGAGAACGTCTAGAAAAAGGGCTATTACTTAACTATGATAGAATATTTATAACAGATCTTGCTTTATATAACCCATCTTTAGATATGGTTAGTAAAAATCATGAATTATCGAAAAAAGTTCTAATATTTGATCACCATAAAACAGCAATAAAAGAAGGATGTGGCAAATATAGCTTTACCAAAATAATAGAATCAGACGAAAATGGAAGAAAAAGATGTGGAACCGACTTATTTTATGAATTTCTATGTTCAAAAGGTCTATTATCAAAAACAAAAGTATTAGATGAGTTTGTAGAATTAACTAGATTAGAAGATACTTGGGAATGGAAAAATACTGGAGATCAAGGATTAAAAGCCCATGATTTAGCAATACTTTTAAACAGTATAGGAATAAATGATTATATTCAAAGTATTATTTTAAAAATTAAAAACAAAGGAAACTCATTTGAATTTACAGAAACTGAAAGAAATATAATTAACGAGAAAAAAAACGAATACTTGGGAACATTACAGAGAATCTGGAGTGAAGCTGAATATTTTGTAGATGAAGATAAAAACAAATTTGCAGGAGTTTATGCTGATTACGAATATAGAAACGAACTAGCCGAATATGTCAAAGAGATTAGTTCAAATAATCTAAAATACATAATTATTATTGCTCTAGAAAAAGGATTATTTGGGCAAAAATCGTATAGGTCGATTGATGATGATTTTGATGTTGGCAAAATTGCAGAAGCACATGGAGGAAATGGTCATCCTAAAGCAGCATCAGTTAATATTACCAGAGAACAAAAATTAAAAAGCCTTGATCTAAGAAAGAAAAATCAAAGGGATAGTATCAAATATCTAGTTGATAGTAAATATAAAGAATAATTTACTTATTAATAAAGGAAAAATAAAAGTAATTAAAGCATCATCTTCTCCACAAAGCAGAATATTACAAAAAAATTACATCAATCTATAAAAGGTTTTTCTAAATACTTAGCTTTAGATATAATAGATGAATTTAGTTTCCAAACAATAAACGTTTCAAATATAAAAATGCAAGATTCTAAAATTACAGAAATTATGAATAAAATCAATAGTTTATTAAATTAATGATAAGGAGATAATTATGAATAAAAATCTATATGATATGATATTTAAAAGAAAATCTTTTCACTTATTTAGAAATATAGGTAATCTTCATCTTACAGAAGAAGAATTAAAAGATATAGAAAAAGAGTTTTCAAAATTAAAACCTTTGGTTGAAGATATTAAAGTAAAAATAAAACTTATAAAAAAAGAATCTATATTAAGAGGTCAAGAATATTGCATATTATTCTATTCCGAAAAGAAAGATAATTATTTACAAAACATTGGTTACCTAGGGGAGCAATTAGATTTATACTTAGTATCTAAAAATATTGGAACTTTATGGTTTGGAATAGGTAAACCAGATGAAAAAAAAATAGATGGGTTAGATTATGTTATAATGCTTGCCATAGCTAAAGTAGATTCTGAAGACAAGTTTAGAAAAGACATGTACAAAAGCAAAAGAAAAGAAATATCAGAAATATGGGCTGGTAATAACTATTTAGACATAGCAAATATAGTTAGGTTTGCTCCAAGTGCTTGTAACACCCAACCTTGGAAAGTTGAAGCAGCAAAAAACGAAATCAAAGTATATAGATATCGTAAAGAAGGAAAAAGAGGAATAATGCCTAAAGATAAAGTTATATACTACAATCAAATAGATATAGGGATATTTTTATGTTTCTTAGAATTATGCCTAGAACATAATAACATTACTTATAAAAAGGAAATATTTACTGAAAAAGGCCCTGAAAATGAAAATAATTTAACAGCAATATACCATGTCTAATATAATATACAAAATAGTCTTAGAAAGGATATAAAATGGAATTAGAAGACTTATATGATAATAATTTTAATAAATTAAATAAAACTATTAGAAGAAGAATAGATGAAATACCAGATGGTTGTTATGTCATGATGAGTTATGCATTAATTAAAAACAATAATAAATATCTTTTAGAGCAAGCAACTTCAAAGAGTAATAATACTTTAGCTATTCCTGGTGGTCATGTGCTTGCGGGAGAAGATGGGTTAACGGGCTTAAAGAGAGAATTAAAAGAGGAACTAGGTCTAAAAAATGTTACCATAAAACATATAGATACTATTATATATCCATATAATAGATATATTTTTAATATTTATTTAATTGAAGATAATGTAAATATAGAAGATTTAGTATATGATTCTAAAGAAATAATAAATGTAAAGTGGTATACTAAAGGAGAGATACTAAATAAAATTAAAAGGAGTAAAATAAATAAGGGATATGCATATATATTAGAAAACTATATAAATGATTGAATTAAATATAAATTGGTTTAACAAATAAAAGGAAGTGATACAAAAAAAATATATAAATGCTATAATAAAATTAAATTTTTAATGGAGGTAAATAAAATGAAAAATAAAAAAATGATATGTATAGGAATAATATTTGTAGCTATTGTATTAGTTTTTGGTGTAGCAGCATTAAAAGGAAAAGGAAGTACTAAAGAATTAAAATTAACTTATAAAACCAATGGAGGAGTTCCTTATAAATGGGAATATGAAATAGAAGATGAAACAATAGTTAAACTTGTTAAAACAGAAAACGCAACACCAGAAGAAGATAAACACTTAGATGGGGGCCCAGTATATATTAATTATACATTTAAAGGGCTAAAAGAAGGAGAAACTACAATTACATTTAGATATGTAAGTATAGTTGATAATTCTATAGATAAAGAAGAAAAAGTAACTGTTAAAGTAGATAAAAATAAAAACATATCTCAAATTAATAAGGCCAAATAAATAGTATTATTATATAAGAGGTGGTATATATAGAAACTAAAGATTATTGGAATAGAGTAGCTGATGAGAAAGTATTTTCAACACCATTTCAAATAGAAATTTTTAGTAAATATGTTGATAAAAGTATGAAAATATTAGATGTAGGTTGTGGCTATGGAAGAACATTAAAAGAACTATATGATAATGGTTATAGAAATTTAATTGGCATTGATTTCTCATCAAAAATGATAGAACGAGCTAATTCCTCATATCCAGATATATCATTTAAAATATCCGAAGGGAAAAAATTAGATTTTGAAGATAATAGTATAGATTGTGTAATTCTTTTAGCAGTATTAACTTGCATAACTAATGAAGATGATCAATATCATCTTATTTCAGAGATACATCGAATACTAAAAAAAGGTGGGGTTCTATATATTAATGACTTTTTAATAAATGATAATGATATGTATATAAATAGATATGAAAAATATAAAGATAAATATTCTAAATACGGAATATTTGAAACTGAAGATGGTGGTGTTTTTAGGCATCATTCTGAAGAATATTTAGATAAATTATTAAGTAAATTTAATTGTTTAGAAAAAGAAAAATTAAAATATAAAACCATGAATGGTCACATTTCTAATGGATTATACTATATCGGAAGAAAATA
>CACZGA010000087.1 GCA_902780585.1 uncultured Erysipelotrichaceae bacterium
GGAAACTACAGACAGAATTTGGGAAGAAATCCAATTTTGTAAGCAAATGCATCAATTAAGACCTCAAAAATGGGAATTAAAATTTGTTAAACCAAGAGTATTAGAAAAAGTAGCACAAAATTAAATAATTGCACAATTAAAGAAAGAAAATTATTGTTATAAAATTACATAAATAGTTATCTTAGTCCATAAATTGGTTCTTTATACAAATAAATTCCTTTGTTAAAGATATTGAAATAAAAGTAGATAAAAAAAGACTGGAGAAATATAGTTTATTTTTGATATAATACAAAATGATAATGAAGCATACCTTGGTAATCAAGTAGAATGCTTATTTAATGGTGAAGAAATGAAAAAGTACTTTGGAATACTTGCTAATATGAATTTTTTACTTGTATGCGAATATGGAGAAAATAGTAGTGATCCAGAAATAATCCTTTATAAAAAAAGATAAAAAGTTGAGCCTAATAATTTACCGTTTTTTAATTGCGACCAATATAAAAATTTATTATAATACTTTTATTTATTGTTATATATATACATTAAAAAACACTATTTTTAGGGAGACTTGTTAATGAAACTATGTGAAGTATTAAAAAGAATTAGTAACATTTTAAATATGAATGAAGGAGAAAAAATATATATATCTGAAAAACGTGGTTATTTATTAAAAGGTGGAAAAATATGGAACTTTTACGATGATAAGAATAAACAATATGAGACCGTTTATACCAAAGAAGAATTCATTGATATTCAATATGACAATGCCTTAAATATACTAATAGGCATTGAGGTAATAGACAAAATGTTAACCTATATTCCATTGCCACCTAATATAAATCTATATAATAGTGATATCAGTGTTGATATAGAACCCTATCCTGATAAAACACCTATGCCAAGCCGAATATCTACTAAATCAATGAATAATAATCATATGATATTAATAATTTATCAGCAATCAGATTGTTCTGGATTTGAAATGAGAATATTTGATATTGATATAGTAAACTATCATATGGTATTACATATTTTAGAAGGTAAAGAGTCAATGAATACTATGGATTATTACAAAAGAAGTGGAATGTTATCAAAAAAATCCATATCAGTTATAGGTAGGGAATTAAAAGGAGCAAATGGACAGTCTTCATTAAATACATCGTATGATATGTATTTTGAAGATTGTAGTAGTTTTGATGATATGGTAGAAAAAGCGAAAAAAACGAGTTGCCGTAAATGGCAAAAAATAAATTATTAAACCAGTGAAGGCTAGAGAAATCTAGTCTTTTTTGATATAATTAAAAAAAAGAATAAGACAGATATTGATAGGTGATGGTATGGTAAATAACGGATTAACTGATGAAGAATTAAATATTATAGCTCTAAAAGTAAAAACTGATGGTTTGGTTAGAATTGCAACTATAATACCATCAGGGTATTATATTAATAAACTAATGCAATTTACAGGAACAATAAAGAGAAGGCCTGATACTGTAGAATATGTTAGATATAATTTAGGAATGTATTTGTCATTTGGAGAAGAAATAAATTCTATAGTAATAGAATTCATAAAAAAGTTAGAAGAACATTCAGATGAAATAAATAATAATACGCTATATAAGAATTTAAAAAGACTAAAGATTAAAAAAGAAAGAATAACATTATGGGAGAAAATAGCAGAAAGATTGGGTTTACCATGCACTCCCGGAGATTATAGTCCAATGACAAATTCAATACGTTTAGTTACCGATCTAGGTGGCACCGCGAAAAAAATAGTAACGCATGAATTACTACACTTTGCGTCAACTGTAAAGCAAGGATTTATGACATATTGTGGCTTTGAACAAAGAAACGTCTTAACAGTGGTCACAATAGGGACAGGAATAAATGAAGGCGCAACAGAATTTTTAAATTGTTATTTGTTTGGTTATTCATATAGATTCGCTAATTATAAAGAATTAGTATACATAGTAAAAGGAATAGCTAATCTAATTGGAACAGATAAATTGATGAAATTTTATTTTGACAATGATTTAAAAAAATTAGAAGAAGAAATTGGCAAATATTCAAACATAAAGACCGCAAAAACAATAATAACCGGCCTTGAAAGATTGCATAATTTAAGACATGAAGGATTGATTAATAAGCCATCATCCACGGCAACAGAACTAGAAGAAAGCTTGATTTCATTAGTAGCTAGTTTAAATCTAAAAAAGCAAAAAGACTTATTAGAGCATAATGAGATAAGTATGGAACAATATGAAAGAAATAGTTTAGACTTTGCATATTTTTATGACCTGGGTATATATACAGAAAAACAAATTAATAAAGGACAAACACGACCAATATATAAATTAATAGCAAGAAATAGAGAAATAGATTTAACAGAAAAGGAATATTTAAAGTTTATTGAAGAAGTCAAAAGAGTAGTTCACAATCCTTCACCAGAACCAGGTAGAAACGAATGGGAAATAATGAATATGTTAGACAATATAAAAAACGCTAGAAGAGAAATAATAGAAAAAGCCGATAACATATATGGTTCATTGAAAGATGTTCGAGACATATTTGGTAATAACCTTGATATTGTACGATTTAATTATAAAAAATATGTAGAACAATTAAATAAAGCAGTTGAAGAAGGTAAAGAAGAAGTAACAATGTATGATAAAGACGGTAATCCATACACAATATCACTTTCAATTGCTTTGGGGATGGAAGGGATACTTCTAGATTCTTGTGAAAAGGATTACTTAAGCAAAGAAAGTAGTTCAAATGAATCCCAAGATGAACTAAAAGAAATGGTAGTAGAAAGTAGTAAAAAACAACCTCCCAATATAAATAGAAAATAGAACCCTAATAAACATTCTCAGTAATAAAAATTTAATATTTATCTATGTGATGTATAATTAATTTAAGGATGTGGTAGTATTTTTAAAGAATTAGTAAATGATCCTTTTTATATAGAATATAAAAAATACAATAGGTGTGTATTAGATTATTTCATAATAAAAAGTAATTCAGATCATAAGAATGTATTATTATATGCCATGAATAAAATAAAAGAAGATGATGAATATATAACGATTGACAAAGAGAAAATGGAATATAATATAATTAGCCCAAACACATTTTTTCAATTGCCAAATAATTATGAAAAAGAAAGAAATAATATAGGCAATGGCTACAAAAGGCCTTATTGGTATTTATTTTTAAATCCACCGCATACTACAAATTATAAAATTGAAGATTTTATAAGAATAAATAAATTGTTATTTCCTAAAGGGCAAGATCATTTAGAAATATATGATTGGAATGTTGAATGGTCAAATTATTTTGATGATGGGCTAGAATGGTGGGGTGCCGCAGCAATATCTATTTATGATAAACTATTAGATAGATACATCATAATATTTGCCTCAGCAACTGACTGATTTTTTCTCACTAAAGAGGATGATACATTTATGAAATTAACTGATTTAAAAGAAGTAAGTGATAATGTAAATTTAAATGATTATTTGATTTTATATAATTACGTAAGAGATAATATGAAGCATCCAGAATGGCTAGGAACTTTTTCATTAGAAGAAATAAATGAAATACTTAGTAACGGTGGTAAAATTTGGCTGTATTATGATAAAGACGTTCCTGTATGTTCTGTATTCTATATTCCTGCTTCTAATAAGTCACTGCAAAAACACAATGTAGAATATGATGAATCAATTACTGGAAGTCTTGGGCCAATAATGGTTAGAAAAGAATATATAGGTAATGGGTTTCAAACGGCTATGTTAAA
>CACZGA010000088.1 GCA_902780585.1 uncultured Erysipelotrichaceae bacterium
CATGTGGCTCAGGTAAGAAGTACAAACAATGTCATGGCAAGTAGTCATTTAAGCTAATAAATATAAAGGTTTTAGACGATTCTATTGTTGATAAAATTAAAACCATTTGTCAGGAAATATATGGTGCTAGAACTGTTCATATTAGTGATGAAATATTAGATAAAATACATGTTTTTGAAAAATTGGTAAGACTAATCTTCCAATTTGTGTTGCTAAGACACAATATTCGTTTTCTGACGATGCTAAGAAGTTAGGCGTTCCAAAGAATTGTGATGTTACTGTAAAGGATATTCGTCTTTATGGTGGAGCTGATTTTATTAATGTATTATTGGGTGATATTATGGTAATGCCTGGTTTGCCAAGAAAACCTAATTTTGAAAAAATTGATGTTATTGATGGAGAATTTGTTAATTTAAGTTAAAAATAGATATCCACAATTCTTGTGGATATTTATTTTCTTTGAGGTATCCTGTAGTTAAATACTCATCAAAAAATTAAAATAGCTTTAATTACAATGATTTTTTGTCAAGGACTGTAAAATCCTTGTTACTTTATTGTGTTTTTTAGAATTTTGATATATGATTAGCATAGATTATTCATAGTATGATATGTGGAGGTATGTAGTAATGGAAAAAAGTGATTCATCATTTTATCTAGTAGATATTAGTAACTCAATTAAAGAAATACGTGAGAAAAATAAAAGCAACATTGATAATAAGAAATTTTTTATTGAATATGTTGAAAACAACTTAAAGCCTGAGTGGACGACACAAGGAGGGCAAAAGGCTTTAAAAAAATTATCTGATTATATTAATAATGATTATCAGAATTATGTCGATTATGTTAGTGCGAGAATTGCTGATTTAGATAAACTTTTAGAATCATTAAGGAAAGTAGATTTAGGATAAGGGTGGATAATAATGGGAGAAAATGAAATAATTTCAACTCAAGACATCGATGAGAGTGTTGATTATATTGATAGAGTTTTTTTAAAAAAATTAAGAGATGTTGGTGATAAATTAATAAATATTTATGGGTTGATTACATCTCGTCATCTTAAAAATGAGGAAATTGAGATTATTATGGATGGTATTAAAACAAGTATTGGGCATTATAATGATAAAATAGATAAGCTCGTATCTGATTTAAATAAAGATCTTCACAATAGTGGAGATGAGGATAGTATGTCTATTCAAGGTTGTATTGAAGATACTTTGTCTGAATAATTTTCTTCGCCTAATACTGAAAAGTATTATATTTTTTAGTGCTTTTCCTATTGTGAAATGAACTCTATATATTGATTTTGATGTTTACTGCTTGGCGGAGAGATGTCTGTTTGTGTGAGTAATACTATTAATAATAAACATGATGAAGAAAGAAATATTTAATATGTTCAATAATTGTTTTTAGTTAATAGCATGAAGTTGTTAGAAACTTATATTGTAAAGGAATTGGAGTGTGATTTTATGTCAGTTGATATAAATTTCGAACGAAGAATAGGGAAATTTAATATTAGTATGAAGGACGCTTCTCGTTTGGAAAAGCCACTTGATTGTGAAAGAAGCGATGAACTTGCTAGGGAAATAACTGAGTTGGGCCAAAATTGGGATTCAACTCATAGTGAGGAAGTCATGGGAAGATTGTTAGACTTATATAATGATATTTGTACATATGGCAGCTTTTTTTCTTCTGCTCATGATTATTTTACTGAATCGAGGATTATTTATAATGTGGAGCGGAAGAAAGGTGGACTGTTTTAGTTAAGGAAGAAGTTTAGAAAATATTAGGAGTGTGTTTATATGGGTTTTGTTAATACTGAAACTGTAGTTAGGATTGCTGGCGATATAATTGATACTTTACAACATTGTGGAGATGCTGCTACAAATATTGAGGAGCATGATAGAAATCTATTTAAGCTCCACTCAGAAATTATGGAATATAATGGAGAAGAAATAGAGGATCTCCGTGAATTTAATTTGGATCTTACTACTACACGTACCTATCTTGCATTATATACTTCTCCCGATTATATATATAAATATGATTGTGGTGATGGTGTAGATAGATCATATGACTATTTTATGGATTCTATAAGGAGAATTGGTTATTCATGTGAAAAGATTATTGATGCTCAAGGAGATATTGACACATATTACCAAGAAATATGTAATATTTTGGATGGGGTAGCTGTGCCTGATGAAGCATATACTTATACTGATAAAAAACAGCATACTCCTACATGGGTTCATCCTTCACATGATTATGTTCCTGATAAGGCGCCTATTAGGGATTCGGATAGTGTTGAGGATGGTGAAAAACCAACACCTTCTGAATCGCAAGATACATCTGGGACTGAAGAAGATACAACAACTCCTAATGATACAACAAATAATCCATCACAAAATATATATGGGCCTGGAGAAGGTTCTTCAGAGCCTTCTAATGATACAACAAATAATCCATCACAAAATACATATGTGCCTGCAGAAGATTCATCTACTTCAGGAAATAATCGGATTGAAACGGGAGATCCTATTGGTGATTTAATTATTAATGCTATTATTTGGGGAATAAATAAAATTCTTTAGTTTGTTTATATTTTGATGTTTATTAGATATTAAAAAGAGCATTTTGAAATGCTCTTTATTGTTCTATACAAGAATTTGTATTTGAATCTAAATTTGAGGAATACTCTTTATCATTAGTCACATCATTTAGCATAAAATTGACAAAATCTTTTATGGTTATTCTCATATCCAAATTCTTACTATTATAATAAATTAATATTTTTGAAACATCTGATTCATTCATTCCTAATATGTTTGCTATAGAAGAAATCATATTGGAAAAAAGGTTGATTATGAAATCTTTGATAGATTTAAAGGTAATTGGGAAGTTCAACCAATGGAAAATATTCCTATTGCATATTCATTTTGGAAAAATGTCATTTCAGAATATACAAATGGTAATTATTTAACTAAAAATGATGGTGTAGAAGATGTATTTATTTTCAATAATAAATAGAAATGTTTAGTTATGAAAATAGTGGAACAAGGCCATCCTGAATATCTAGAAAAAATGGTAACTAAGGCCCTAGATGAGTAAAAAATGCTAAAGAAAAAAATGTGAAGAAACAAAATGCTCAAATGTGTAAACTTTATTGAAATAATGAAACTAGCATAATAATTGCTATTTTTTTTACAAAGAGAAAATTGGTACACGTTGATTAAAATTAAAATTTTTAAAGTGGAAAAACAGATAATCATTAATAATTATTTAAAACTTTTACAAGCTTAAAAAGTGTGCTATAATTATCCTAATAAGATAAAGAGTAAAGGAATATATAAAATGATAAGAAATAAAAAAATATCAGCTAAATTAATGTTATTAGCTTTTGGAATATTATATTTATATTCATTCTTTTTAGGTAATAATGTTATAGCTGAATCATCTAATTTTACTATTAATGATATTGCTATTATAGATAAATCGGATGGAGTCATAGGCAATATTTCAAGTATCAATAAAGATAAAATTAACAGTGATGTTTCTTTTTATAAATTAAATGACAATATAACTTATAAATTAGTAATACAAAATAATTTAAAGAAAAAAATTACTATTAAATCTATTAATGATAATAACACAAATAAATACCTTGAATATCAATATGAAGGACATGATAATGAAACAATAAAAGCTAATGATAGCTTTGAATTAATAGTAAAAGTCGTTTATAACAATAAAATTAATGATGTTTTAGAAAGAGAACAAATTAATAATACTAAATTTACTATTACATATATAGATGGTGGAAAAATAGGAAATGAGATTATTAATCCAAAAACAGGTTTTAACAATTACTATGGTATTATACTTGGAATTGTTTCTGCAATTGGAGTATTGATATCTGTATATTGTATAAAAAAAGATAATCCTAAGGAAAAATCTAAAATATCTTTATTTATTATGTCGGGTTTATTATTAATGCCAATAAATATACAAGCTGCCGCTTCTACATATAGTTTTGATTTTGTAACAAACTTTGAATTTCATGATGTTGCTACTCGGACAACATTTGAAATGGGAGAGTCTTTTAACTCATTAATTAGAGAATTAAACTCTAATATGACTGAATTTAAAAAATCAGATGTTGAACCAAACCTAGAAAATATTGAATATAAAATAATATCAACACCATCTTCGATATTTCCAATATATGCCTGGAATGAGAATAATACAATATATTGGTGGACCAAAGCTGAAAATGCGTATTTGAATAGTAATTCTAATTATATGTTTTACTCATTCTCTGAACTAACAAATGTTGATTTTTCATATCTAAATGCTTCAGAAGTGACAACAATGGATTTTATGTTTCAATATTGTACTAGCCTAACGCAAATGGATTTAAGATTAGATACAAGAAATGTAGTCAGTATGGATGCCATGTTTGCCAATGACACAAATCTAGTTAGTATTGATTTTTCACATCTTAATACAAGTAAGGTTGAAAACTTTCACGGATTAGTAGCAGGTTGTACAAAATTAACGAATATAAATTTAGATAATTTTAATACAGAAAGTGCTAAAAACTTTGAATCGATGTTTTCTACAATACCAAATTTAACAGAAATTGATATTTCTAGTTTTAAAACACCAAATCTTGAAAACATATATTTTATGTTCTTAAGATGCGGCAGTTTAACAACTATATATGCTAGTGAAGATATAACCAATGAAAATGTTACAAATTCAAAAGGCTTCGTTTCATCGGCTACCAACATAGTAGGGGGTGCGGGAACCGTCTACAATGCTGCTAACATTGGGAAAAAAGAATATTTTAGAATAGACGATCCGGATAATGGAAAACCCGGTTATCTAACTTTGAAAAATGCAAGATATATTAGATATGAAGGAAATGGAGCTGATGGTGGAGAAGCAATGACAAGCCATTACTTAAAATCCTCTACTCCTGGCAATCTAAAAACAAACACATATAATAAAAGTGGATACACATTTGTTGGATGGAATACAGAATCAGATGGTTCAGGAAAGAGTTATTCAGATGGTGAACTTATGAACGAATTAGTACCATCTAAAACCCCATTAACTTTATATGCTCAATGGCAATAAAATGAAGAGATAATCTCTTCATTTTTTTATTGATTATTATTAGTTTTAAAAAATTGAAGAAAAAGATAAAGAACAATTATTTAATTTAATTGATGTTGTATTAAGTGGTCTATCTGATCAGTCACACTTTATTCCATACGAGCAATGGGAGTTAGATAGTATGTTTGATGAAAAAAATTATGCACCATTGTATGGAGCTTATGATGGAGATAAATTAGTTGGAATGGCTCATCCCGATAACAGTACCAGTGCCAAAGTGACATGGGAAACTTATTATAAAAATATGATATAATTATTATAAGTAGGTGATATAAATGAATAATTATATAATATTACACGGTAGTTTTGGTTCTAAAGATGGAAATTGGTTTCCTTGGTTAAAAGAGCAATTAGAAGATAAAAATCTTAAAGTTGATGTTCCACAAATGCCAGTTGGAGTAGGAAACCAAAACTTTGATAATTGGAGTGATGAATTAAATAAGTTAGATATTAATGAAAATACAATAATAATCGCGCATAGTATTGCTCCAGTATTCGTATGTAAGTATTTAATCAATAATAAAATAAAAGTAAAAAAACTTATACTTGTTTGTGGTTTTAATAATTATTTAGGAATAGATCCAGATTTTGATGCAGTTAATAAACCAATGTTTTTAGATAATTTAGAAGATATAAAGAACTATTGTGATGATATAATTTGCTTTTATTCTGATAATGATCCATATGTTAAATATGATATAGAAAAATCATTTGCAGACACAATTTCTAATGAACAATATATTATAAAAAATGGTGGGCATATAAATGCTGAATCAGGTTATACAAAGTTTGAAGAAATACTAAAATATATTTAATTAAAAAAACTTAATATTTTAATATTATAAATATAATCTTTAGATACCTTGAAAATATATTAAAAAGACTACTCAATAATAATTCTGG
>CACZGA010000089.1 GCA_902780585.1 uncultured Erysipelotrichaceae bacterium
ATATAGTAAAGGTGGATGGCTATGTATATTGATTTATTAGTACTTATTATTGGTTTAATTATAGTTTTAATGTTTTTTAAAAGATTTTCTTCTTTTGTATTTTTTATGGCAATTATAGAAATCTTTTTAAGAATTTTAGCATTTATTAAAAATAATATTGGTTTAGATGATGTTGCGGCTATAATAGGTAAGTATTTACCTGAGAATATGTTTGAAATAATAGATAAATATACGGGTAGTATTTATTTATTAAATATTATATTAAAATGGTGCTTTGTTGGTATTATGGCTATATTCTTATCGTATATAGTAAAAATATTCTTAAAAAAGAAAAAGATTTAAAAAAAAAGATTCTTAGGAATCTTTTTCTGTTATAGTGTCTTCTAATATTTCATAATTGTAGGTGCTTAGATTATTAATTTTATCTTTTTCTATTATACACTCATATATTATGTTTTCTTGGAATTCTTTTTTTAGAATATTTTTTTCTTGAATTAGGTAATTTATATTTTTTTCTTCAGAGTAGGGGAATTGAATCCTTACTTTATAGGCTTCTTGTACTTCTTGATATATAGCTTTTTTTAGGGCTTCAGTGGTAGCTTTTGTATAGGCTCTTATTAAGCCTCCTGCTCCTAGTTTTATGCCTCCAAAATATCTTATTATGACTACTAAGACATTTTCTAATTTTTCTTTTTCTAAAACATTTAATATTGGTTTTCCAGCAGTACCGGTTGGTTCATTATCATCAGATGATTTTTTATAATTTTTACTATTATAGGCATAACAATAATGAGTAGCTTTAGGGTGCTCTTTTTTTATTTTTTCTAAGATATTAAATATTTCTTCTTTACCTGTTTTATAGATTTTTGTGATAAATTTTGAATTTTTTATTTCTATTTCATTTTCTATATTACTCTTGATTGTTTTCATTTCAATCACCTAGTTTATTATAACATATTTTTTTTCACTTTTTCATTTGTTTATGTTATTATTTTATTATGATAATAGTGGAGGAAGGATTATGAATTTTAAAAGTATTATTGATAAAATTTTATACGGTGTTCAAGGCAGTGTTGAATTAGATATTATTCAGCAAGAGATTCAATTAGAACATATTACTAAACAGGAAGTTGTTGATTTTATAAGAGTATTATTCCCTTCTGAAGTAGATGGTTTATCTGATGATTTAATTCTGAAGAAATTTTCTTTACAAATTAAAAAATATATAGATTATAAATTAAGGATTCTTCCTCAAAAAGATAATAATTATATATTTTTTTCTAGTTCTGATATAAAAAATGGTCTTCAGCAGTTAAAAAAGAATTATCCTCAGTATGCTGAATTAAATACTAATGAATTGTTAGATAAATGTGGTAATCAGCTTATGGAGTATATATCTTATAACTACATTAGAGATTGTTTTAAAAATAATATTATTTCTCTTCAATGTATTGATATGTTTAGAAATTATCATTATGATTTTCTTACTGTTTTCCCAAAAGAATATCTTCTTTCTGCTAATGAGAAACAATTAGATAGCATTTGTTCTAATTTTTTTACTGATTATTATTCTCAAAATATTGATTCTCTTTTGGTGGATATTGATTTTCAAAATGCTTCTGATTTAGCTATTTGCAAAAAAATTTGTTTAGCTCATTCTTCTACTTCTTTTATTGTGAAGTTTTTAACTAGTTATTGTGAGTCTGATTATTATTCAGCGCATTTTATTTCTAACTTATTTCAAGATAATAATTTTTTGGATAGGATTAATATTATAGATTTTAATAAATATCCACTTAATAAAAATTTTTATGAGCAGTTAAATGCGAAGATTTCTTCTCAAGATAGTGATTTGGTTTTCTGGGGAGCTAATCATTATAATTCATTATCATTTAATAATAGAATACGTTTTTTTGGTACTCTTATTAATAGCGTAAATTATAATGATTATTTTGATAATGGTATAAATGATTCCCAAAAATATAGTGGTAGGATTGGTGATATTGGGGCAGAAGTTATTACACCTTCGCAAGTAGCAGGTTTTGTGGCTCCTGGTTCTAATAAAAATCATATGCATTTGTTGTCTGCGATTTCATCAGTGTTGTATGCAGGGCGTGTTTCAATTCCTAATGTTGATAATAGACTTCTTTCTTTTTGTAGGGACACTAATGATATTTTCTTCAGATTATTTAATACAGGTGATGATGACCATAATATTGATCAGGTTGTGATTATTTATGTACCAGTATTTATTAATAAATTTCAGCAAGATCAGTTAATTCAACGTATTAGAAATATGATTCAAATTAATAAACGACGTAAAGAAAATGGTGTTAATATGATGATTTATGGGTCTATGTTGAAAAATGGTTATGGTTTAATAGATTCTGTGGTTATTGACGAAGATTTTTTAGAACAAGTTCAAAAGAATATTGAGATTTCTAATAAAATTATTAAACCTAAATTTGAACGTTCTTTAGAGGGAATGATTAATAGGGCTATTATAGAACCTGATTTACAAAATGTTGAAGTACATTATGGTGTTTCTGAAGAAGATTATCGTTCTATGAAGGCTGGTTAATTCTTTTTGAAAAGTGTTTGCATTCTTAAAATACATGGTATAATAATAATGGAGAGTGGTAGGACATGAGAATAGGTAGAGATAAATCTAAGGATAAAGAATTAGATTATACTAGTTTAAATCAATTACTTAATACAGGTAAAAAGATACTTAATATAGGTTATTTTATGGCTATTATATGTATTGTTTTACTTGGTACTTATGTTATGAAAGAATGGAGAGTCTTCAATTATTTAACTGAGTTCTTTGGAGTAATTTCTCCTATATTTATTGGCTTTTTAATAGCTTGGTTATTTGAACCTTTTGTTAGGGGCTTAGAAGATAAAAAGATTCCCAGATTAATTAGTTGTATATTTGTATATTTAATTATACTTGGCTTATTATTCTTGGGAACTTATTTGTTCATTCCATCTTTGGTTAGCCAAGTTAAAGATTTTGTTAGGGCGGCACCTACTATATTTGAAAATTTAACTGATTTTATTGTTAATATAATTTCTAAGGTTGCGCCTAATCATATGATAGAAGCTAGTAGTTTAAAGAAAGATATTACTGCACAAGTTACGGATTGGGGTATGCAATTTGGATCTGAATTACCTAAACATTTATTTTCTCTAGGTAAAAATATTTTTAGTGGGGGACTTAATTTTGTATTAGGTTTAATGATTGGTTTCTATTTATTATTTGATTTTGAAAAAGTAAGAGATTTAATTGAATCTATTATTCCATCTGATTGGAGAGATGGTTATAAAGAGTTAACTCATCGTATTAATACTTCTTTAAGGGGTTATGTACAAGGAGTATTAATTGTTATGCTACTTGTGTTCTTAACGCAATGTGTAGGACTTACTATAGCTGGTTTGGAAGCGCCAATTATCTTTGCTTTGTTCTGTGCTTTAACTGATATTATTCCATATTTTGGACCTTATATTGGAGCTATACCAGCAATTATAGTTGGATTTACTATTTCACCTATTAC
>CACZGA010000090.1 GCA_902780585.1 uncultured Erysipelotrichaceae bacterium
AGGAACAGGAAGTAAAATAATATTAAGTAATAGTGAATACGTGATAGTTATTAGTGGTGATATTAATAAGGATGGGAAAATAACTGCTTTAGATTATATCGCTGTAAGAAATTATATGATGAATACGAAAGAAATTGATAGTAATCAAGTAGAATTTAAGGCAGCAGATATGAATAGTGACGGTAAAATAAGTGCTTTGGACTATATTGCCATTAGAAAGATAATGATGAATGAGAGTTAATTTAACTCTTTTTTCTATTTTTGATTGTAAATAAATATTATATAATTTATAATGTAAATAGATATAAGATGAGGTTAATATGAAAAAATATTATTATATTGTTGTAATTATATTATTAGTGACTATTTCAATAATTATATTGAATAAAAGTACATCTAATCTAAATATTAATATTGATAATAAATATGGTGATACACAAGAATACATAATAGGTGAATATGGTGAAAGTGGTGAATATGAAAGAACTAAAAAAGCCATAAAGGAAGTTATGAATGCCTATTATTTACGTGGTTCATATTATCAATATAATTATCCAAAAGCTTTTTATTATGAAAAAACACCAGAGAATGCTACATCTCAAGATATAAGTTATTCTGTTTGTGCATCGTTTGTAAGTGATATATATGCTGAGGCGTTTGGTGTACTAAAGAGTACTTCAAGTAAATCTCCAGATGGTTTTCCACAAACTGTATCATTACATGCTGCTAAGGCCGCTAGTTATTATAAAGAAATAAAGGAAGGAACAAAGGCTGATGATGGTACATTTTTGTTATATTATAGCACAAAACAGTTAGATAAAGAAGCGAGTAGTTCTGGAAGTATAGATGAAATAGAAGATGATGAATTTGCAACGGAAATTGGGGAGGAGGAAGAAGAAATTGATAAAGAAGCCCAAACTGTATCATCTAGTTTGGCTGATTCAACACGATATATTTATAATTATAAAGGTTTAGATGAATATAATTATGATGAATTAAATGATTACACGGCATTTGTTAGTACTTTGCAGCCTGGTGATGTAATAGGATATACTAAGCATGTTTTGATAGTATATGATCTAATAAAAGATAATAATGGTAATGTTGTTGATGCTCTACTTCTTAATTCTTCAGTTCAGCCATATATTAGGTCAAGATTAGCAGATTCTAATGAAATTGGTTATATAAAATTAAAGAGTAAATATCCTAATAGTTTTTTTACAGATGATAAATATAATATATCTTCTGATACATTAGATGTTGAAAATGAGGGAACATTTAAAAGAAGGTTATTAAGTAATGTTACTTATTTAGTAAAAGAAATTGATGGTCAAAAAAAATTGACGTGTTATAATACGGATGAGTGCTTTATAATGCGACCTTATTATAATAAAAATGGTAAGGTAGTATTCAATTTTCCAATTAAGGAAGAAGATTATAATAGAAGCAAATTAAGAAGTTCTTATTCAGGATTGTTTATTGAAAAGACTGTAAATATTGGAGATCGTAATTCTATATATTTAAATGATGAATTGGAATATAAAATTGTTATTAAGAATAATGGGAATGAAACTTATGGAGCATTTAATATTGAAGAATATTTTGATATCGATTATGTTGAACTGATTGAGAAAAATGATGGTACAGTTAGTAGTAATGGCGTTATATCCTGGGAAAGAAAATCTTTAGAATCAGGAGAAACAATTGAATTAAAATATAAAGTTAAAGTGAAAAATATTATTGAAAATGTTAATAAGATAGTTGTAGAAACTGGTAAATTCTATGGAAATAATAAAGATGTATATATTGAAACAGGTACAATAGAAAATAAAATAATTCCTAGTGTTACTGTGTCAAAGGTAAGTTATCAGAGTTGTTTTGAGCAATTAAAAAATGATTATGAGAAATTGGAATTAATAGATAAAATTTATGAATGTGCACGTGGAAAAAATGTCTTTGGTAATGATTTTTCATTTATAGATTTTAGATTTGATATAAAAAAAGATGATACAAATACTGATTTATCAAGAAGATTATTTGTAACAAAGAATAGAATTAGTAGTAGAGCAACTAGTGATGCACTTGTATTAAATAATAATGCCGATTCTCTATATCAGAGATATATAAATATGATTCTTAATAATTATTGGGGTGGAATTAGATTATATGGTATTAAAAGTGGTAGTAGTAATGCTACATATATGCTTGATTATGGTAGTGATACAAAAGTACTAGAAGGCGATGAAAAATACACGATTCCACGTTGGGCAGGGGATAATTCTAAATTAAGAGCAAGAAATATTAATAGTATTGATTTTAAAGATGGTGATGTATTAATATATGATTTTATGCCATGTGATACATCAGCTAGTAAAAATTGTGTAAAGAATTACACTAAAGAAAGAAGATTATACGCCTATATTTATATTGATGGTAAATTTGTAGGTCATAATGCTGATAGTTCTAATACAACTAGAAATGAATATACATATCAATATTATAATGATATAGGACAACTTAATTATTTGTTTGAGAATACAGATAAAGGATTAATATACTTAAATGCGCAATTAGGTAGTGGAGAAATTACTAAAGAAGAATATGATGATTTTTTAGAATATGTCAATTATCAAGCATTATTTGGAAAAGATAATTATGTAATATTAAGACCAGAATTAATTATTAAAGAACATGTTATTGGAATTACATCTATGCCAAGTAAACTTCAATATAATTATAATGAAACTATCGATACTAATCATTATTTAGATGGATTAGAATTAAAGATGGCTTATAATAATGGCGAGGAATTAGAAGATATAAATATTGATGATATCAGTGTGAGTGGTTTTGATACAACAAGTAGTGGTAGAAAAACAATAACAATTGAATATCAAAATTTAAAAACCACCTTTGAAATAAATGTTTTGCCTGATGAAAGAATAAAAATAATAGATGATAATACAGCAATGAATGGCAATGAAATAGATATTAAAATACCATATGATTATATATTAACAGTAAGTGAGTTAAAGAAAAAAATAGAATTAGTAGGTAATAATATTACTATAAAAAATGCAAGTGGTAATACTGTTCAAGATAATAATGAAGTACTAGGTACAGGAAGTAAAATAATATTAAATAAAAGTGAATATACTATAGTTATTAGTGGTGATATTAATAAGGATGGGAAGATAACTGCTTTAGATTATATCGCTGTAAGAAATCACATGATGAAAGAAAGAATAATAGATAATACTAGTATTGAATATAAAGCAGCGGATATGAATAAAGATGGTAATATATCAGTTCTTGATTATATTAATATTCGTAAGATAATGATGGGAGAGAGTTAGAAATAACTCTTTTTTTGTTGAAAAAAAGGTTGTTTTATCTTATAATTTAAATAGAGTAGGTAATAAATGAAAAAAAATATAATGGCTATATTAGTAATAGTAATCTTTTTTTCTTTTTTTCTTTATTTCATGTTAAATGATACTGATTATGAAG
>CACZGA010000091.1 GCA_902780585.1 uncultured Erysipelotrichaceae bacterium
AAAATAGAGTGGGCCACGGTATGGAACCGTGGCCCATAAAAAGGAGGAGGGATTATATATGAATAATTCAAATGAAATTTCTAATGCTATACTATAGGCAATAGAAATCATTTCAGATAAAAAAATATCTACTACCCCATTCGCGTCTACTATTAAAGGAACTATATTATAGTGCAAAGATGCTTCCGTAGGAAAATATTTAATAAAATATCAAGACAGTACGTTAGAGGCTTACGCCACTTCTTCTTCTGTATCTTATGCACCAAATACTTTAGTATATATTTTTGTTCCAGATGGTGACTTAAGTGAGTATAAAGTTATTTTAGGTACATCTAAACAATTGGGTACAAATTATATCTAGGATTATATTGGAGATGAATATAACGATTCTAGTAAGAATTTTGTAGAAAATAATCTTGTATTAAAATTATGTTCTACAAAAACTGAAGAGAAGGTCTTGTATGAAAAAGATGCGGAAGATAATACACTTAATATTGATTCTCAATTAGAAGGAGAAATTAAAAATAGTAACTATCTAAAGATTAGCGGAAAGGTATAGACTCAGTTAAATTATAAACAGAAATATTATGGTAAGTATGGATTAAAAATTATTTTAACAGTTAGAAATTCTGCAACAGGAAACTTAGAGTAGCAAACTTATTATTTCGATAATAATAGTTTTTTAGGCAATCCTTATGAATTTACTACACCTACTTTACAAACGGTATATGTTCCAATTGATAGTGATAATTTTGTAAACGTTTCTAAAATCATTCAGTTTACTTAGGATTTCCTTATTCAAAATGAAGATGACGTACCAGATATATTTATAACAGACTTATGTATAAATGGAAGTTATAGATTATCTGAATCTGAAAAAAGTAGCGTTGGTATTGTATTAACAGCTCCTAAAGGATATATCTTTACTGAAAACAGTGACTCATCTCGACCTATTCAAGCAGGGTTAAAAGCTAAAATGAAAAATGTAAATCTGGAAGACCAAAATGTAAAGACATATTGGTTTATCCAAGACTTAAGAATAGGTCCAAAAGATAAAGGTTATTTAAGATACGGTGGCGCGGGATGGCGTTGTATCAATTAGGAATATCTAGTTGATACAGTCAATGAAACTTAGAATATATATGATTATACACCGGCCGCATCCATTGAAATTCAAAAAGAAGATGTTAATTTTTCTAAAGAAACGCAATTTAAATGTGTAATGCTTTATGATTCAAAATCTTATTCTAAATAGTTTACTATTTTTAATTATGATGCTTCGTATTAGGTGACTCTTGAATCTACGGAAGGTACATCCAAATTTAATTTGTCATGTTTTTTACGATGGCGAATAGGTTACAGATGATTCAATCTTTTCTTTTAGTTGGCAAGTTTAGAATAGTCAGAATGTAACAACATTTTTAAGAGATACGGATAAAGAACCTTATTTCCATGCTATTGAGCGACGAGATGAATTAATTCAAATGGTTGAAGGCGATGATAAAAATGCTTATTGGAATAATAATCTTAATATAGATAAATATTATTAGGATTTTCAAATTACAAAAGCCGACAGTCCGCATACTTATAAATGGTTTTATGACCAATATGAATATATAATTTCAAATTATGAAAAGAGTCAAAGAGTAGATAGGAATATAATTTACAATGTAGACTTACAGCAAATTATCAACTATAGTACCTTTAGATGCTCTTGTTTTAATGACAAACAACAATTAGTCGGTACGGCCACTATCACTTTAAAAAATACTTTGGCGCCTGTTGATGGATATAGTTTAGTTATTAATCATGGAGACCAGGTATTTTTATATAATGAAGATGGAACTTCATTACACAGTGCTGCTATTGATGAACCTTATCAAAAATTTGATTTATCTTATACGTTATTTTATAATGGTCAACCTATTGATTAGGAAGATTTACAAAATAATGTTTCTGCGATTTGGAAAGTTCCTCTTAAAAATACATTATTAGATTTTGGAGATGATACAGATTCTTAGTATAAATATATAAAAGACAATACTTTATCTTTTGATGTTAAACCGAATTACAATTCAAGTTTAACTAATAATGATATTTATTTAATTTTAAAATATAAAGATCAAACATTCCAAACTAAAACTTATTTTACCTTTACTAAAGAAGGTGAGAATGGAACAAATGGTAATAACCATTATTTAAAAGTAGAAATAGAAAATAATCCCGAAGCTATTTTAAGGTATAATCTTTCAAGTGGATGGGAGCAAGGGAATAGTTTTACAATAAAACCTAGATTATGGTAGAATGGAATTGAAAAAACAGATAACATAATTACTGATTCTAAGGTTTTAACAAATAGAAATAATACTGATGAATATTCTTATTTTAAAGCTGGTTAGCCAGATTTAAATAATAGTTTATCTAATAGAAAATTTGAATTATAGACTAGACAAAATTTTTCAGAACCTTCTTCTAATTTAACCAATATAATTGAAGTTATATATACAACTAATGATTCTAAATATTATGCAGATTTGCCTGTTACTACCATTGTTGAAAATTATGATAGCGATTAGTATCGAGTTAATTTAAAACCAGAAACAGGATTTAAGTTTGTAACTTATAGTAGCGATGGTTCTCATCCCAAGTGGAATGATAGATTACCTTTTGAAGTATATATAGAGAAAAAAGTTGGAAATGTATGGGAAGATGTAACAAACTATGATTCTGAAAAGTTTAGTTTTAAATGGGAAGTTCTTCCACAAGATTCTAGTATGTTAAAAATAACTTCTAATGATGATTCCCCTATATGTACTATAATCCCAAAAGATGTTTTAACTAATAGTAACCAATACACTAATGCAGTATTATTAACTATCAATAAAACAATTATTAAACAATAGGAGAACTCTGAGCCAACAGAAGAAATAAATGTTTTTGCCTATGTTCATGTTCCAATTCATTTAATGTTAAATAGATATGAAAATCAAGCTTTAAATGATTGGAATGGAACTGCAATTGAAATTAATTAGGATGGTGGATATATTCTAACTCCACAAGTTGGTGCTGGTAAAAAAGAAGGAAATACTTTTACTGGAGTAGTTCTTGGCGTAGAGCAGAATAGTAACGGAGAAGAGACTGGACTATTTGGATATGCGGCCGGTGCCCGCAGTATTTTCCTAGATGCAAAAACTGGAAAAGCTGAATTTGGAATTGAAACAGATAGTAGAATAGTTATTGACCCTTCTCAGAATAAAGCTATTATACAATCTGGTAATTATGAAATAGGAAAAAGTGGAATGTTAATAGATTTTTCTACTCCTGAAATAAAATTTGGTTCTGGTAAATTTGAAGTCAGCTCTGAAGGTCATATACATGCGGCTGGAGGCGGAGATATAGCTGGATGGAATGTTAGTGATGATTCTTTATCTAAAGGTGGAGTTAAAATAAGTTCTAATAATAAAAATGATATTAATCCTGAAGAAATAGATAATACAAAGAAAGCTATCGAAGTTATAGATAAAAATAATAAAGATATTTTTTCTGTTGATTATCGTGGTTATTTACATTCTTAGCAAGGAGATATTGCTGGATGGACCATTAAACCTGATAAATTATTTAATGATAATGTAGGAATGGCACCTAACAATTGGATTCATAATAAAAATGGTGAAAAAGATTATTATACTGGAGTTTTTTGGGCAGGTGCTCCTCGAACTAGTGTGATAGCAAGAGGTGGATTAAATTTTTCCGAAAGAAATTTCTTTGTAACTAAAGAGGGGTTTCTTTTTTCCCGAGCTGGCCAAATTGGTGGTTGGGAAATTTCAGCAGATAAATTAGTAAAAATGCACAATTTTGAGGGGAGTGAGAAAACTCCTATTGCTAAAGTTGGTATGTCTCCTGGCTATAATGGATTTACGAATCATAAAAATCTTTGTTTTTGGTCTGGAACAATTTCAACGAATGATGAATATGAAGTAACTTTTTATGTAAATAATACAGGTTATTTATATACAAAATATGGAGAAATAGGAAATTGGCATATTGGAACAGGCGGATTATATGCTGAAGGTTCTGAGTCTCCCGATATAACACAATAGCGAATGATTTATACTTGGAATGATAAAAAGAAAACTTGGAAAGCAAAAGTAGATACAAGAATAGATCCAAAAAAACGAAAAAATAAAAAATTAACGGGAAATAATTATACTTTTGATAAGGCAGAAGGAGGAATTTATTTAGGTTCTGATGGAATTAGATTTGGTTCCGCTTTTTATGTGTCTCCTTCTGGTATGTATGCTCTTGCAGGAGAAATCGGAGGAATAAAAATTACTCAAGATGGATTGTCAGCAAGTCATTGGAAAATCGATGGTTCTGGAAATGCTTACTTTACTAATGCTTATATAAACGGTTCTGATATTGTTTCATGTACTTTAAGTGGATCATCCAGTGGCGGTGGTATTTCTGGAGGTGGAATGAAAATGGGCTCTGGAAATGCTGGAAGTAGTTACATGAGTCCTCAAGTAAGAACAGGGAGTAATGGACAAACTTGGGAAAGATATATTGATAGTAAAATAAAAGAATCTTTAAAATCATCTTTAACTAGAGATAAAATTATTGAAGTGCTTCAAGATGGAGATTATACTATTATTTTGGAAATTATTAGATAAAAGCTAATTAGCTTACTGCTGTGGGAAGTGTTACAGCGAGAGGTAATGTTTATGCAACAGGAAGTGCATATGCAGGTGGAAATAAATTAGCTACTGAAAAATATGTAGATAATAAAACTGCTAATACACCAACCTCTCCAACGACTCCTTAATATAAAAAAGGTCAATAATAATTAATTTTTTCTTCCTTTTTATATAATAAAATATAAAAAGGAAGAAAAAATATTTTTAATAAAAGAGGTGATAAAATATGAGTAGATTTACAAGAGTAAAGAAAAATGGTAGTATTATACCAGTAGGAGCAGAAGCTGAAAATATAACTTTAAAAGATGGAAGCGTTTTGGAAGAAGCTTTAGGAGATATTAACCTTGCAGAAAAAGGTAGTATTATGACTCAAATTCAAAAAATTCCAGATACTCTTAGTTAGACTTTTGCTTCTATTAAAAATCCTATCTTTCAAGAAAGTGTAAGATTTCAAAATCAACCAAATTCTATTTATGCTGTATAGGTAAAGCCTTTGGAAGATAAAAATAGTGAACAAAATAGTACCCCTTCTGGAAGAGCTACTGTCTCAATTAAAGGAGAATTAGAAGTTTTAGACATTGGAAGCAACCCTGCTAGAAGTAGATTAGGGCAAATTTATGGTTCACAATGGGAAGGAACTTTTGAAGCTAATGGAAAAGTTACTATTAAAGGAGATTAGGCTGGTTTAGAAATCATAGGCCCTGGTTTAACATCAACTTTAGATATTTATTTAAAAAAGGATGATACATCTAATAGTGCTAAAGTTCATTATGTTACTAATAATATTCATTCTTTTAACATAGCTTCTGAGAATACTTTAAAAGAAATAGCAACTATTTCAAATTCTGGAATAAAAGTCAATGGAAATATTTCTTGTGATTCTTTTTCTAGTCCAGATGTTGCAAGACTTCTTAAAATTAATAGTCTTGATTCTTTAATAAATATTATGACCGATTATACTAACTATCCAGGATGGGTTACTTATAATGTTTGGTTAACTAGTGAAATAACTAGTAA
>CACZGA010000092.1 GCA_902780585.1 uncultured Erysipelotrichaceae bacterium
TATTAAACAAATTACTATTGAAGATATAGATGAAACAGATATGCTTTTTGAAGATTTAATGGGAACTAAGATTGAACCCAGAAAGGCTTTTATCAGAGAACATAGTACAGAAGCCCAATGTCTTATTTAAAGGAAAAAACAATGAATATATATAAAATATATATGTATGAAAATAAAATAAATCATAAAAAATATATTGGACAAACCTGTTCTTCTTTATATCAAAGGTCAGGTAAAGAAGGTAAAAAGTATAAAAATTGTGTTGCTTTTTATTAGGCTATTCAAAAATATGGTTGGAATAATTTTTCAGTTAAAATCTTAGAAAATAATTTAACTTTAGAAGAAGCTAACCTTAAAGAACAAGAATATATAAATTTATTTAATACTCAAAATAAATAGTTTGGTTATAATATAAGAAATGCTAGTTCTCAAGGAGCTTTATCAGAAGAAACAAAAGAAAAAATTTCTAAAAGTTTATCTGGAGAAAAACATCCTAATTATGGGAAAGGTAAAAAAATACGTTGTATAAATACGGGTCAAATTTTTGATAATGCCAGTAGAGCTGCAGAATGGTGTAAGGGAGGAGACCGAAACCACATTAGACAAGTTGCTAATGGAAAAGGAAGATTAAAAACAAATGGTAAACATCCTATTACAGGAGAACCATTGCGATGGGAATTTATTGGTAAGGAGGCTACCTATAATGCAGAATGATGAAATTAAAGCAAATGATGAATTTATACTACATAGTTCAGATGGAAAAGACTATAAAATAATTATTTATAATGTAAATTATTTTAGACCACCAGAATCTACAATTGCATTTTTTTTGTATGACGAAGATGGAAAATTAATTCGTGGTGGCACTCATGATGATTTTTGGTTTATTGGAGAAGGCTTTTTTATCTTAAATAAAGACAAATTAGAAAAGGTGACATAATGCCCTGATACCGCAGAAGAGCTTGCAGATAAAATTTTAAAAGAGGTAGAAGTATAAAAGAATGACAAATTTTAAAATAAAATTAAATCTAAAAAAATATCCTATTTTTAATTTATCTTCTATTATAAATGCACCAGTTTTAAAAGAGGGAAAAGTAATAGGAATGATTACTAATTACTATATAGATACAGATGAGGCTACAGGGTATATATTTGATGATATAATTCCAAATTTTGATGCAGATATTCAAAATATTATTTCAGTAGAGTTAATAAAAGGTGTGGAAAAATGAAAAAGATAAAATTTAATATCCCATTAGAATATGTTGCAGGGCATCTTCGTTATGGACATATGGAAGGTGTATTAGACCTTACAGAAGAAGAATTTAAAAAATTAAAAGAAGACCCTCTTAAATTTATTGATGACAATGATGTTTTAGATAATTTAGAATTAATCATAGATGATTATAGAATAGATGATTGGGGCGGATTTACAGAAGTAAACTATAAAGTAGTGGAATAGTATTATATTAATTATAAACATCTATATAATATTCGTCCTGAAGAAAAAGACCTTCTTTCTGAAGATAAGACTTGTCTTAAAATCAGATGTCATTTTCCAAAAACTATTAAAAAAGGAACTTATATTATAAGCGAATTTGGTCCAGTCACTCATGATGCTATTTTAGAATTTAAAGCTCTTCGTCTTTTAAAAAAACCTCTACATAGCTGTGCTACTTCAGGACGTTGGGAGGGAATTCCTTTTTTATTATACGCATCTGATGATATTATTATAACAGAAAAAGATGAAGAATTTATACAAAAATATATAAAGGATTACATATAAAATGCAAAATGATTTAACAAAAGAATTAAGTACAAACTTTATAGAATATGCGGTCGCCGTTAATACCGATCGTGCAATCCCAGATGCTAAGTCAGGACTTAAGCCAGTTGCTAAGCGTATTCTTTGGTCTGCATTTGAGGAGAAAAGATTCTCATCTAAACCTCATGTAAAGGCCGCAAGAATTGTTGGTGATGTAATGGGTAAATATCATCCCCATGGAGATTCATCTATCTACGGAGCTATGGTACGTCTATCTCAACCTTGGGTGATGAGATACCCTCTAATTGATTGGCATGGTAATAACGGAAATATTGCAGGTGATGGACCAGCTGCCGCTCGTTATACCGAAGCCCGCCTTAGTAAGATAGCAGAAGAAGGGATGTTAAATGGAATTAAAAAGAATAATGTAGATTTTATACCCAATTATGATGAAACTCTTGAAGAGCCTGTTACTCTTCCTTCTTGCTTTCCCAACTTGCTCTGTAATCCTAATACTGGCATTGGGGTTGCCATGGCGTGTAATTGGGCCCCTCACAATCTTACTGATGTAGCAAAAGCTATTTATAATTATCTTAATAATGAACCTGTTTCCTTACCTGGTCCGGATTTTCCTACGGGTGGACAAATCATAAATAAAAATGATATTCCTAAGATTATGGAAACTGGGCATGGGACAGTTAAAATTCGTGCAAGATATAACATCGAAGGAAATAAAATTATTTTTTATGAAGTACCTTATGGAGAAATAATAGAAGGATTAATTGCACAAGTAGGTAAAGCCTGTGAGGATAAAGAAATTGAAGGTATTTCAGATATACATGATGAAAGTTCTAAGAAGATTAGAATTGTTATAACTTGCGAAAAAGGAGTTGACCCTTCCTCTATTGTTGCAAAATTATATAATAAAACAAACTTCCAGTCTTCTTTTAGTTACAATCAGGTTGCTTTGGTTGATAAGACTCCTACTGAATTAAATCTTAAAGATACAATTAAAATCTATGTTGACCATAATCTTGATTGTATTGTTAAAGAAACTAGTTTTGATTTAACAAAAGCAGAAGCAAGATTGGAAATTGTCAATGGATTGCTTAAAGCACTTGAAGATATAGATAATATTATTGCTTTAATTAAAGCATCTGAAAGTGCGGCGGCCGCTAAAGTCAATCTTATGGCTAAGTATAACTTTACAGAGAACCAAGCTAAAGCTATCCTTGCAATGAGATTATCCTCTCTTGCTAAGCTAGAGAAGGTAGAACTAGAAAAAGAAAAGGCTGAACTTGAAGATAAAATTAAGGATTTAACAGATATTTTAGCTAAAAAGGATAGACAGAAAGATATACTTAAAACTAGGTTAGATAGCTTAGTTAAGAAGTATGGAGATGCTCGTAGAACCGAGCTTACTCAAATTGAAGTCACAAAAGAGGAAAAAGAGAAGGCTGAAGTTGTTCCTGAAGATGTTGTTGTTATTGTTAATAATTTAAATGAAGTAAAACGTATTCCTAAGAAGAGTTTTAAAGTACAACATAGACGTGGAGTAGGAGTTAAAACAGCTTCTGAATCTACTAGAATAATGTTAGCAACAAATACTGTTGATACTCTTATGATTTTTACTTCTGAAGGAAAAATGTAT
>CACZGA010000093.1 GCA_902780585.1 uncultured Erysipelotrichaceae bacterium
ATTTCTCCCAAAGTATATAATACAATTATTGATACAGTTCATAAACATTTAGATGTACCATATAAATACTTTAAATTAAAAAAAGACATTCTAGGTTTAAAAGAATTCCATAATTATGATTTATATGTAGACTTAATAGATGAATATGATAAAAAATATAGTTATGAAGAAGCTAAAGATTTAGTTATCAAAGCTCTATCTCCATTAGGAGAAGACTACATTAATCATTTAAATAGAGCTTTTAATGAAAAATGGATAGATGTCTATCATAATAAAGGGAAACGTAGTGGAGCATACTCAACTGGTTTCTATGATACATTCCCATTTATATTATTAAACTATGAAGGAACTCTAAATGATGTTTCTACTCTTGCTCATGAATTAGGACACTCTATGCATAGCTTATATTCTTGGGAGAATAATGATTACCCAAATAGTTCATATAGAATATTTGTTGCTGAAGTAGCATCTACCACAAATGAATTATTCTTAAGTAAATATTTATTAAAGAATTCTAAAGATAAAAAAGAAAAACTAGCTGTCTTAAATAATTTATTAGAATTATTCAAAGGTACAATTATTCGTCAAACAATGTTTGCCGAATTTGAAAGAAATATGCATGCTGCTAGAGAAAATAAAGAAGTCTTAACTCATGAATATTTAGAAGAAGAATATTTCAAATTAAACAAATTATATTTTGGTAAAGATGTAACCCTTGACGATGAAATAAAATATGAATGGTCAAGAATACCACATTTCTATTATAATTTCTATGTATATAAATATGTAATTGGTCTATCATGTGCTTGTTATATAGTAGAAAATATTTTAAGTGGTAAGAAAAACGCTAAAGAAAACTACTTAAAATTCTTATCAAGTGGTGGCTCAATGTATCCTGCTGAAGAACTTAAAATAGCAGGTATAGATATAACTAAGAAAGATGTGTTTGAATCTGCTCTAAATATGTTTAATGAAACATTAGATGAATTTAGAGAATATTATGAAAAAGATAATAAAGAATAGGAGGTAAAGAATGGCAGATAAAAGAGATTACTATGAGGTTTTAGGCGTAGATAAAAATGCTTCAGCTGAAGAAATAAAAAGTGCCTATCGTAAAAAAGCAAAACAATTTCACCCAGACTTAAATAAAGACGACCCTAAAGCTGCTGAAAAATTTAAAGAAGCCCAAGAAGCTTATTCTGTACTTTCAGATGATAATAAAAGAAAAATGTATGATCAATTTGGTCATGCCGGTGTAAATTCAGGACCAGGTGGTAATCCATATGGTGGTGGTTATACCAACTTTGATGCCTCAGACTTTGACTTTGGTGATATATTTGATACCATCTTTGGTGGTGGTGGCGGTTTCGGTGGAGGTTTCTCCAACTTTGGTAGAAGAGATACTGGCCCACGTGCCACTAGAGGTAGTGACATCTTAATGCGTATGGAACTAGACTTTGATGAAGCAATATATGGTTGTGAGAAGAAGTTTAATATTGACGTCATTGAAGACTGTGATGAATGTCATGGCCATGGTGGGTTTGATAGAGAAGAATGTTCAGAGTGTCACGGAACAGGTACCGTAACCACCCAACAACAAACTATACTAGGTGCTTTCATGTCAAAATCTACTTGTTCTAAATGTCATGGAACAGGTAAAACTTATAAAAGAAAATGTAGCGAATGTAATGGTAAAGGTAAATTAAAGAAAAATAAAAAGATTACTATTTCAATTCCATCTGGCATAAATACTGGTGATAGACAAAGAGTTAGTGGTAAAGGTAACCCAGGTACTAATGGTGGGGAAAACGGTGATTTATACATCGAATTTGTAGTAAAAGAACATAACTTCTTTGTAAGAGAAAATGATGATATATATATCGAAGTACCTTTAACAATAACAGAATCAATTCTTGGTTGTAAAAAAGATATTCCTACATTATATGGTAATGTCAAAATAAATGTTGCTCCTGGTACAAATAGTGGAGATAAACAAAGAATTAAAGGTAAAGGTGTCGATAATAAATATCGTCGTCATAAAGGAGATATGTACTTAATATTTAAAGTATATACCCCAACTAAACTAACTAGAGAACAAAAAGACTTAGTAGAAAAATTAAATAATACAGCTCTAGAAACAGATGAAATAAAAAGATTTAATAGGTTTACTAAAGACAATAACTAAAAAAGAGTTTTAAAAACTCTTTTTTTTATTAATAAATCATTGTATGTAGTATTCTATCAGTATTTTTAAAATTAACCTTCGCAATTTCTTTTAATTTATCTTCTCCATATTTTTCAACAATTTCTTCTCCAATTGTATCAACATCTTTTCCTGCCCCTTTAGGAAGAGGTATATGTAGTGAATCACTAAGTTTATCAAATTCTTTTAAAAATAAATAACGACTTATAATAGAAGCACATCCCACTGCTGGCGAAATATCTTCAGCTTTAGTTAAGAAAGTAATGCCTCTTTGTGTAACGCTTTGATCACTCAAATAATCATAATAACGAGCCTCTCTAGCAAACTCATCTACAATTATATAATCATATTTAATGTCTTCTTCATGTACTAATTGATAAAGTACTCTATTATGTAAGATGGCTTTTATCTTATTCATATTAACATCTCTACGATACTTTTCATTATATTCACTATTAGTTAAAATAACACTTCGATATAATATCTTTTTAGCAATTTGAGGTGCAATCTTTAATATCTTTTGATCATCAATCTTTTTAGAATCACCAACTCCAAGTTCTTCTAAAAAAGGAATATCTTCTTTTTTTACATAACAAGCCGTAACAACAATAGGTCCAAAGTAATCTCCTGTTCCTACTTCATCACTACCTACAGCATTAGCATAATAATACTTCTCATTTTCTTTTTTCTTTTCTTTTTTTCTCTCATCAGTATTTTCTAATTGTACTCCCCACATAGCAGCATCAACATCAGCACTAGTACCTTGAAACATAACTTTACCAGATTCATACATTGTAATAACTGTATCTTCTTCTTGGGCTTGAAATACTACATAAGGAATTACTTTATCCCTTTTCTTATCTTTATAGTATTCAATCATTTTTTCTTTTATTTCATCATTAACTTTAATAACAACATTCATACTAGCACCTCACATAATAATATTAGTATAAAAAGAATTTAGTATTTCTTCCTTACTTAAACCTTCTTCTTTTTTCTTATTATATAAATTATCTATCTCTTCATCAGATAAACTTAATAAATAAGGATTTCTATCAAATAACCAAGAAAGAGTCTTTAAACCAATCTCATATAATTTACTAATTAAATGATTAATTTCAGTTGTATTTTTACTAATACAGAAAGGATTACATATAAATATATTCTTAATCATATTATCAGTACAACCAACTTTAATATTCTTCTCTAGAAATATGATATTTCTTTTCAAATTCTACTTCAGATAAGAATATATGATTAATTTTCTTAGTTAAATCTATTTTTCTTCTTTCTAAGAATAATAATCTAGCTTTTAATAACTCAACTGAAAAAACTAATATATTAGGCTTATCAAATAAATATGATTCTAAGTTGTTTTCTTTAATAAAATTAACTCTCTCTTTTATAGTCTCCATTCTATAACCAAATAGAATAGGCACTTTATTAAAGAATGAAATAACATCTTCTAATCTATATGATAATTCTCCAAAACCAGTAAATTTCTCTGTAATTGAATCATTAGAATATAAGAATATATAAGGATTATTACAAGTCATAAAAATAATATCTTTCTTAGAAAAACCAAAAGATAATAATAACTCTAATTTAGAATTTAAACTATCTAAATAGTAACTCTTAAGTATCATAGGCACAACTTGTATAATATGTACTAAATCAAGTCCAGAATA
>CACZGA010000094.1 GCA_902780585.1 uncultured Erysipelotrichaceae bacterium
TTTTTAAATAGAGTAGACATTAGTCAAGTGAATCTAAAATACTTTCCCCTATTTCTGGCATTTCAACATCAAAGTTATCTGCAATCAAAGCACCAATATTACCTAATGTATCAAAAGCTTCTAAACGTTTAGGCTTCTTAAAATTACGGCTATAGAGTATTATTGGAACATTTTCTCTAGTATGATCATTTCCCGGAAAAGTAGGATCATTACCATGATCAGCCGTAATAATTAATAAATCATCTAAATCTAATTTATTAATAATAATAGGGATATCAACATCTAATTCTTCAATAGCACGACCATAACCTTCAACATCTCTTAAATGACCATACAATGAATCAAAGTCACATAAATTAACCATACATAATCCTGTAAAACTCTTATCAATTATATCAGTAAGTTTATTAATTGCTTCATTATTATTAGTAGCTTTAATCATTTTATTAATACCTTGGCCATCAAATATATCATTAATTTTGCCTATACCAATAACACTATAATTGGCTTCATTTAAAGAATCTAAAACAGTCTTTTTAGGAGGCTTTATTGCATAATCTTTTCTTCCATTAGGTATTAGTTTATACTTTCCTGGTGTACCAGTAAATGGTCTAGCAATTATTCTTGCAATACGCCAATCTTCTTTTAAAGTTAAAGCTCTAATTCTTTCACAATATTCATGTAATGTACCAATAGGTATGCAATCTTCATGAGCTGCGACTTGTAAATCAGAATCAGCTGAAGTATAAACAATCAAAGAACCATAATTATATTGTCTCTCCCCTAGTTCTTGAATAATAGAATCATCATTACAACATTTATTACCAATTACAGAACGTCCTGTAACTTCTTCAATACCAGATAAAATATCAAATGTAAATCCTTGATTAAAAGTCTTAAAAGGAATATCATTTTTAATTCCCACCATTTCATAATGCCCATTTAAAGTATCTTTTCCAGCATTAATTGGCTTAGCAATTGTATAATAAGCATCTACATCTTCTTTATCAGAAAGAGAAAGAACATCTAAAAATCCAATTTTTTTTAAATTAGGTATAAATAAATCACATTTCTCAATTACATGTCCTAATGTATTAGCCCCTGTATCACCAAAATTTCCAGCATCCGCTGTTTCCCCTACTCCTAATGAATCTAAAACCATTAAAAATATTCTTTTAAATTTCATATTATTGCTCCTTTTTACTACGATAATGATATTCGTTATAATCTTCGAGTACTTTATCATCACTAACTCTTGTATAAATCTTTGTTGTTGAAATATCAGAATGGCCAAGCATTTCTTGAATACTTCTTAAGTCAGCTCCCCTATTTATTAAATGAGTCGCAAAACTATGACGTAAGGTATGAGGAGATACTTCAGGATTTAGCCCTTTTTCTAATAATAAACCTTTTAACATTTTAAAAAAACCTTGTCTAGTCATTCCTAAACCATGATTATTTAAAAATAACTGGTTACAGTTTTTCCCTTTTAATAAAGCCTCTCTCTTCTCTAAATAAAGATTAAGATACTCTATCGCATATTCTCCTAAAGGTACTTCTCTCTCTTTATTACCCTTCCCTACTATTCTAATAAAACAATTAGTCATATCTATATCATTCATTGTTAAGGAAACTAGTTCACTAACGCGTAAACCACATCCATACATTAATTCTAGCATAGCTTTATTACGATAGTCAAATGGCGTATTTAAAGGTATATCTAACAATAAATCAACATCTTCAACACTTAAACTTTTAGGTAAAGTTTTTCTTAACTTAGGTCTTTCAATAAACTCCGAAACATCAGTACTTACAATTTTTTCTTTTACTAAATAAATATGAAAATTTTTAATAACAGTAAGATTATGAGCTATTGTCGTAGACTCTTCATCTTGTCTTTCTTTTAAAAAGTCTTTAATATTATCACTAGTAATATCTTCTACCAAAGTAATACCCCTACTCTTTAAAAACAAAGCATATACATCCAAGTCATTTTGATAAGATTCTTTAGTTTTATCAGATAATCCTTTTTCAAAGATACAATAATTTAAAAAGTCTTGTATCGCATCTTCTATCTTCATAATCTTCACCTACGTTAAGTATACACAAAAACAAAAACTTTTTCAAATCTATAGCTTTACAGGTAATATGAATAATGTTATTCTTAAATTGAAAGGATGATAATATGAAAAACGTAGACACAATAGAAAATGTAGATTTTGAAATAAAATGGCAAGGCCAACCCGCAGGTTTAATGGATCGAATTAAAAGTTTCCTTCATTTAAATTTTACCCACTACCAAATTACCAAAGATGAATTAATAATAAAGAGAGGTTTATTTAAACAAAGAACTAATACAACAGAATTATATCTATTAAAAGATCCAGATCTAACAGTCAGTCTATGGCAAAAAATACTAAAAATAGGAACTGTTTCAGTATTAGTAGATTCTCATTCAACTTCAGAAAGAGCCGGTCAAAAAATAATATTAAAGAATATAAAAGATTGTGAAAAAGTAAGGAAATTACTAAGAGATTCTATAGAAGCTGATGTAATGGAAAGAAACATTACTTATTTTGATAAAGTATAAGAAAAAAGAAACAGTAATCTGTTTCTATATATTTAATATAAACATTTCAAGCAAGTGATTAGCGTCTACATCACTTGTTTTTAATTGATAATCAATATTAGCTAGTTTTTTTAAACATTCAAGTATTTCATTTTCGGTATAAAGAGATGTAATTTCTCTAGTTTTTTTAATACGATAATCAGACTTTTCTCCCAGTATCTCCGCAATTTCTTTATCCTTTAAATGTTTTTCTGCAAGTACTTTTACTTGATAAGCTATTCTATATTGGCTTGCTAAAAGGCCAATTATACCAAAAGGCTCTAACTGATAAGATAATAACTCTCGATATTTTTCTAAAGCATCCTTAGTATCTTTCATAGCTAAACTGCGCGTAAAAGCAAAAACCAAGTCTTTAGAATCTCCCAGTTTCTTTACAACCAAATCTTCAATATCTTTCTTAGTAATAACTTTCTCATCAAATTTATAATCTCTTAATTTAGCACATTCATTACTAATCTTAGTAATATCTCCTAAAGAATATTCCTCTAATAACATAATAGCAGAAGAGTCTATCTTATAACCTTTTAATTCTTCTTTAATTAAAGCTTTACTATCTAAAGAAACACTTTCATACTTACAAATCTTTTTTAATGTTTTAGTAGTTTTTAAAGT
>CACZGA010000095.1 GCA_902780585.1 uncultured Erysipelotrichaceae bacterium
TTAAAGATATCTTTTTTATGTATAAATGGTATAATGTAATAAAAGGAGAGATAACATGATAGAAATAAAAAATGTAAGTAAAAAGTATGGTAATAAAGTAGCATTAAACAACGTAAATTTAAAAGTTGAAGACGGAGAAATATTTGCTTTTATTGGTCATAATGGTGCCGGTAAAACAACCCTTATAAAAGCAATCACAGGTATTCATGAATTTGATGATGGTGAAATATTAATTAATGGTAAATCTATAGTAGATAACCCTATAGAGTGTAAAAAAGAAATGGCTTATATGCCGGACAATCCAGAATTATACGAAAATATGAAAGCCATTGACTTTATTAATTTTATTTGTGATATGTATGAAGTAGATCAAGAAACCAGAGAAAAAAATATAAAAAAATATGCTGAATTATTTGAAATAGATAAAAATTTAAATGATTTAATTTCATCTAATAGATAAAAATTTAAATGATTTAATTTCATCTTTTTCTCATGGTATGAAACAAAAGATAGTTTTAATTGCCTCTCTTGCGCATAACCCTAAAATACTTATTATGGATGAACCATTTGTAGGATTAGACCCTAAAGCTGTATTTGATGTAAAAAAAGTAATGAATGAAATGGTAAAGGAAGGAAAAACAGTTTTTTTCTCAACTCATATTCTAGATGTAGCTGAAAAATTATGTTCCAAAGTTGCTATTATTAAAAACGGAAAAATAATAAAAACAGGAAGTATGAAAGAAATAAAAGGGGATAAATCATTAGAAAAAGTATTCCTAGAATTAGAGGGTTAATATGAATAAAATAATTTCATTAATAAAAGTTAGTTTAAATCATGATATGAATATATTTAAGATTAATACTAAAAAACAATCTAAATATACTAAAATACTAATCCCATTTATTCTAACATCATATATTATGCTTATATTTGGAATATACGCTAATAAAATGATGAACATTTTAAAACCATTAAATTTGGAATTTGTTGTAATAACATTATTCTCCCTTGCAATATGTATACTTACTTTAATAGAAGGAATATATAAATCAAGCAATTTATTATTTAACTGTAAAGACGATAACTTATTATTTTCACTGCCTATAAAGAAAACAACTATATTATTAATTAGAGTGTTAAAGTTCTACCTCTTCGAATTACTATATAATTCATTATTCTTATTACCAGCTATCGTAGTCTACGCTGTAAGACTAAAACCAACTTGGACATATTATTTATCCTCAATAATAGCTTTAATCATATTACCAATTATACCCGTAATACTATCATGTATCATAGGTTTTATAATAACATCTTTATCATCTAAATTTAAAGGTAAAAATATAGCTCAAACTATCATAACAATAGTCTTTTTAGTAGGAGTAATGTATATATCCTATGGATTAGATGGATTTATAAATCATATTGCTTCTAAAGCAAATAATATAAATGAAATAATAACAAAATTATATTACCCGGTAGGGGCATATATTACTTTAATTACAGATTTTCAAGTAATTAAATTACTTATATATATATTTATACATATAATAATATCTGTAATAGCAATTATATTATTAGGAAAAATATATTTTAAAGTAAATTCAAGTGAGAAAAAAGTAATTGGAAAAAATAATAATAAAAAATATATAATTAAAACTCATAAAAAATGGCAAGCTTTTGTTAAAAAAGAAATTAATGTATTTATCTCTACCCCAGTATATATAACTAATACAGGTTTTGGTTTAGTACTATACATAATTGGTTGTATTTATATATCTTTAAAATTCAACTCATTAGCCGCTAATTTTATTCTATCAAACCCTGGACTTACTCTAGATAAAATAAATAATTTTTTACCAGTAATTAGTTTTGGCATGTTAGTATTTACTGCTCTAATGACTTCTATAACAAGTTCTATGATATCTCTAGAAGGTAAAGCTATTAATATATTAAAAAGTATGCCTATAAAACCATTTGAAATAATAATATACAAAGTAATATCTGCTTTAGTTGTAATGATACCTTGTATATTAATAGGTGATATAATACTATTTATAAGATTTAAATTTAATATAATTAGCATTCTATTATTACTGATATTATCCTTTATATTACCATTAGTATCAGAACTAATTGGTATAATAATGAATTTAAAATACCCAAAATTAGATGCTACTAACCCTACAGAAGTAGTAAAACAAAGTATGAGTTCAATGTTATCAGTTTTTATTGGTATGGGGCTTATTGCCGCAACATTATTCATATTAATAAAACTATTAGCGCAAAATCTAAATACTAACTTAATATTATTAATATTTACAGGAATATATAGTTTAATTAGTATTATTTTGTTATACTTATTAGAAAAAAACAGTTCAAAACAATTTAATAGTTTAGATATTTAAAGGAGATAACAATGGCAGTATTAGAATTAAAAAAGCTAAAAAAATACTACGATAAAACATGTGGAATAGAAGACGTATCATTAAAACTAAATAAAGGTGAAATATACGGTTTTATTGGGCCTAATGGTGCGGGTAAATCAACGACTCTAAGAACAATTATGGGTCTTATTAATAAAACATCTGGATCAATATTATTTAATGATAAAGAATTAGATATTGAAGATATAAATATAAAAGAAAAAATAGGATATTTACCAAGTGAAATAAATCTATATGAAGATATGACTATCAAAGAACTATTAAATTATCATGAATCATTCTATAAAAAAGACTTAACTAAAAGAAGAAAAGAGTTAATAAATCTATTTAAAATAGATGAAAATAAAAAAATAGAAGACTTATCTCTAGGTAATTTAAAAAAAATAGGTATAGTCTTAACCTTCCTTCATAATCCTGAAATAATATTATTAGATGAACCCACCAGTGGTTTAGACCCTATTATGCAAAATAACTTCCATAAATTACTACTAAAAGAAAAAGAAAAAGGCACAACAATTCTTTATTCTTCCCATATATTAAGTGAAATATCAAATATATGTGACAAAGTAGGATTTATAAAAGATGGTAAAATAATAAAAGAAGATAATATGGAAAATATTATAAAAGGCAACTATACATACTTAAAAATTGCTTCTAAAGAAATATCAAAGATAAAAAAAGATTTAAAATTACAAATAATTTCAGAAACAGAAACAGAAATAGTATTCCTAAATAATATAGAAGCAAATAAGATAATTAGTATACTAGGAAAGTATAATATAGAGAAATTAATAATAGAAGAAATACCATTAGAAGATTTATTTCTTAACTATTACAAGTAGGTGTGTTTATGATAAAAAGAGAACTAAAAGTAAATTTAAAAAGTTTTATAATCTGGTTATCAATACTAATGTTTATATTCTTATTAGTATATTTAATATACCCATTTATACTAACAGATGAAGCTATGAAAAATATAGATGAATTTATAAATGTATTTCCTGAAGAATTATTAAAAACATTTAATATGGATATGGCCTCTATTTCAACAGCTTATGGCTGGTTTAAATCAGAAGGTTTTACTTTCATATTAATAATAA
>CACZGA010000096.1 GCA_902780585.1 uncultured Erysipelotrichaceae bacterium
AAATTACACGAAGTTTACAATGAAGTTATGAAAAAATCATAACTTTTTTATTTATATATTGACACCCTAAACATTTCATATATAATGGATATATAAACTAGGAAGTATTCCAATTATATTTTATATAACGGTTTAGAAATTTTTTTAAAGATTGTTTATAGTAATCTATTATTATAATAGCAATAAACAGTTCTTTTCCTAATATATTCTATGAGTTTTATTTTTTCATAGAATATAGTAGGAGGATAGAATTTTTTATTGATTATATCGTTTTATATTAATAATTATTATAAATAACTATTTAAAGTTATTTTATAAATCTTTATAAATTATATAAGGAAGAATATAACTACAGATTATAAATAATTATCAGGACTAGTTTTATATTCTTTTTTGGAGAAAGAAAACTCCTTGAATAAGTCCTATAGGATTACTGATAATAATTCTATAGTGGAATGAAACTCGAATTTTTATATTTTTAAAAACTAATAGGTACGACACGCTTTATAATTATTAACTGGAGAGATTGAGGTTAATAATTATAAGCAAAAATCTTATTCGGCTATTAGAAAAAAGAGAATATTGGGGAAGGAAAACCCCATAATGATAATGGCTAATGCAAATAACGATAAGCAGATGCTCTTCTGATTAAACCGACTATCAAAATTTTTTATCAGGAAATGAGATAGTCTACAAAATATACAGTAAATATATTTTTATTAACTAGAATGATCGTTACATTCTAGTTTTTTTTGTCAAAAAAAATACAAATTATTATTTGTATTTATAAACTCTATTCTTTTTAACAGATATATTTAAAAGTATACCTACTAAAAACATATAAGATAATAAACTACTACCACCATAGGATACAAATGGAAGAGTAATACCAGTGATAGGAAGAAGTCCAACGGTCATGCCAATATTCTGTACTTGTTGAAATACTAACATTCCTAAAATACCTGCTAAGATGTATTGATTAGTATCCTCAATTCTCTTTCTAGCTAGCAAAACAATTTGGATATCTAAATAAAGGATTATGCTTATTAAAAGAATAACTCCTATAAAACCAAAATTAGAAGCAAACACCGCAAAGATAAAATCGGTAGAAGACTCTGGAAAGTAAATTGGTGTTTGATTATATCCATGACCAAATAAGCCTGCTGAACCAATAGCTGCCAAAGCATTTTCAAGTTGAAGCCCTGAACCTTGACTCCAATTAAATACTCTTTCTAAACGATAATAAAAAGAAGTTCCAAATAATTTAATAAAAGTATTTTCTTTAAAGAAGTAAAGCCATAAAACTCCACCTATTAGTAAAGATATACCTAAGAAAGCTCCTCCAAACCAACCAAGTCTAATTCCACTAACAAACATCATAGAAATATAAATAATTAAATAAATAAGAACAGCTCCTGTATCTGGTTGTAAAAAAGTAAGTATTTTCATAAACTCACTAGGTTGAAAACTACCAATTCCTGGTATAGTAAACCAACATCTACTATTATTAATAGGGGTACCAAAAAACAATAATAATAATAGTAATATATTCCCAATAATATATAAAATCCAAGTATGTTGAAATAAATACTCATTATTTAACTTAACTAATAATATTACAAATAACCATCCAACCCCATACCAAATAGCTTGCTTTAAAGCTAGATTACCTAAAGAACTAGAGGTATATGTTAAAGCACTATTAATAGTAATAATACTAATAATAGATAAAATAAATATAGGTATTAATATATGATAATTGACTTTATACTTCATAGAAAACTCCTTCCTCTATATTATAGCACGTATAAAAAAATTATTAATAAACAAAATAGTATTATTAAACAAACCCATTATTTATAAGGCATTATGTAAAAAAATGTACATAAAAATCAAAATACTTGATTATTAAAAAAAAAAAAGATAAAATTAATTCATAGGATATGGGTTCGGTGAATAAGAACGATATTCTTATAAAAATAATTAATAATAGGAGGTGAACAATAATGGGATTAGGAGAATTCATAGCAGAAGAAAGCGATTTAGGATCAGGAACTACAACGTTTATTGCTGATGACTTAACAAAAGCTATATTAACTATAAATAGGGCAAATGAAGATTATAGAGGATTATTTACAGCACTATCAAATTATTTTACCAATGATTTAAAAGCAGCTGTAGGACTTGCCGCCTATACCGGAATGAATGAAGATTATGATAAAAGAAAACCCACTCTTCAAAACGTAAATGATTTCCTTGATGAATTAATTAGAAAACTTGTTAAGGAAACTGGCCGAGGAGAAGAAGAAGCCGAGCAATTAATAACTAATTTAAGAAAAGCAAGAGGATAAAAAAAGCATGAAAAATAATGATTGAAGGAGATGATTTTGTGGCAAATGTTGATAATTTTGATCTTTCAACAAACGAAGGGCGAATTAACGCTGCCATAGCGGAAATTAATAGGAGAAAGTCTGATTTAGAGGCAGCTGCTAGGGAAGTAGCAAAAGCATTCACTGACTTAACAACAACTGTTCAACTACAATGGTTGAATACATTGATAAGAGACGAGTGGAATAATGGTGGTAACTTGACTGTAAACAATGCGATTAATGCCTTAACAAATTTGATGAATGATTTAAATGAAACGGCAGAAACAGCAAGAAACATTTCATCAGATAGAGCCGCTTAATAAAAAATACATTGCAGTATGCAATGTATAAGAATGGAAAGAGAAACTTTTTTCCGTTCTTATACACTGTATCAAAAAAAGGAGGTAATTAATATGGCTGATCAATATACAAAAAGATATAGATATAAAGGGGTACGCACAACAAAAGACCCCAATACTGGAACGGAAACAAAAGAAGAAATATCACAAGACGCTAAAAATGCCAAATTAGATATTGATATTGATAATATAATTAAATGCGCCGAAACATTTAAAAATGACGCCTCAAATTTAATACCAGCAATTGAAAATAAATACAAAGGATTAGCATCAAGTTATGGGACGTGTATGCTAGTCGATGATGGATCAGGCGCTGTGACAGCGGAAACTCTTATTTTAGAAACAGCTAATAGTACAAGCGCTTCTGATTATAATTCAAAGGCTATAAGCGATTTAGTTAATGGCCCAAATGGTATAAATAAATATTGTGAGCATATAATAGATAATAGCATAAAAGGTTTTAATAAAAAACAAGAAGAATATAACACCGCGGCCGAAAATTATGTAACTAGCAAAGCAGACGCAGGAACAGTTCAAAAAGAGGAAATTAATTAAGAATCGTAATATCGGACATAAATAAAAAAAGGATTAAAAACAAGTAGGAGGAGATAAAATGAGCGCACCAGCACCAACACCAGCAAACCAGAATGGTAGTTCCCAAATGACCAGGGACGAGGCACAAGTAAATGATCTAATCGATGAGGTAATTAAGTTAAGAGGTATAATTGAACAAGACAAAGATACAATTCGAAACGATGTAATAGCTTTGAATAATTGTAAAGGATTATCCGACGCTGTAAACGGGCTATATCATAATGTAGATGTTTATGATAGAAAAATGGACGATTTAATAGATCTAAACAAGAAATTAGAAGAGAATTTAGAACTAATGAATGCTAAAATAGCCGGGTACAGTCAAGGTACAGCAACAGGTACACAAGGAACAACTACAGGTGGTGGAATACTTGACTTTTTAAAAAAATCTGGAGCAACTTTATTGGAAGGCTTCTTAAATGGCTTTGAAAATTTAGGCGATATGTGTTATTTTATTACTGGGAACGATGATAAAGTAAAAGAAAGATGGGCGCATGACACTGTTAATTCTCTGACCAATACATATGATAATTCTGCTTGGGGCTCCTTCCTAAGATGGACGGGGAGAGCCGCATCATTAGGCTTGACAGGAACTCTTACAGCAGCAGGATTATGCGCGTTAGCAGGCACGACAATTGCAGCAGCTCCGATTGCAATCCCTATAGTTGGAGCGGGATTGGCTGCTTTTGCATCTGGATATGGAGCGTCAGTTGAAAAAAGTTTAAATGCTGGGTACGACCATGCTAGTGCAAATAAAAGAGCATGGGGGGCCGGGTTAAGAAATGCGGGAACTCTAGCCCTAACTATGCTTACCCCAATTGGTGGTTATGTAGGTCTTGGTGTTGATGCAGCCATGAATGGATTACCGGCTCCTCCACCAGGAAGCTCAAGCGGACAGCCATCAGGAAATTCGTCAAACAGTCAACCAGAACCAGAACCAGAACCAAACCCAAACCCATCAGACGAAACTGGGGGGGATCCATACCAACCAGACCCTGGTGACAGCGGAGGCGATTGGAGCAACTCATCAGATGGTGGTAATTACGATGATTACACTCCAACACCGGATACAGGAACAACTGCAGTTACCGAAACAGAGTTAGCTTCTAGAGAGGGGCTAATACCTGTTCAACCTACAGATGAAGCTAAAATTGAAGAATTAAAACCAACTGATAATACCGAAACAACTACAACTGATCAACAAAATACAAACAGTGAAAACACTATTACAACAGAACAATCTACTAATTGAAGGTAATTATCAAGGATATTCATATAACGAAAACGAAGGAGTAAGTGCTCCAGAATTGGAAACAACACCTGAACTTGACCCTAATGCAATTGAAGATGAAACAGAGTTGTTAACAGATATAGGTGAGCTTGAAGATACCACTGCTTCATTTGAAGATGTTATTCAAGCTAATGAGTATGTAAAAATACCTACATCTACAACTCCAATTCAAACAAACCCAACAAGTAGTGGAGGAAATGCCTTTATACCAATTGCTGCTGGCTTGAGTGCTGCTGCTGCAGCTGGTATTGGAGCTAAAGCTTATATGGATAGAAAACATAACAATGATAATGGCGAAGAAGATGACGATTTCTCAGAAGAGTGGTCAGATGACTATAGTGACGACAATTCAATTACGATAAATGAAAATAGTGCAGATAATCAATCTGAATCACTATTAGAAGATGATTATACATATACAGAACCTGAAAAATATGGGGCTAGAAATAATGAAGAACTAGCTGATTTACAATAAAGAGGGAGGAATTAAAATGGAAG
>CACZGA010000097.1 GCA_902780585.1 uncultured Erysipelotrichaceae bacterium
ATAATCACATTGCCAAAGTTTTTTAAACTATCAATAATCCAGTCTTCGATTTCGTTTTTGTTATAACCAGTATAAATTACAAAATCATCGTCCCGATTATATTTTTTTCTTAAAAATGTTAGTAGCGCCATAATGTCGAATGGAGAATCGGAATCAAGCGGTTCTAATCCTTGACAAACTATAGCTTCTGTTATTGGGTTATTTAAATATCTTTCGATAATATATTCTTCTTCAATTTTAATATTATGAATCTTTATAAGAGGACTATTTTGACAAATTGGTTTTCCACATTCTTTATCGCATTTAAAATCACAATAAGGAAATTCAATTACCATAGCAGGTTTCTTATAATTAACAAAATCTTCATCAATAATTCCTTTAATAAGCATTAATTAATCTCCTCAGTAGTTTTATTTATTGCTTCCCATCTTCTCATACCATATTCTTGTTTTCTTTCTTTACTCCAAGTTTTAATAGGAGTGTAAAAACCTACGATACGAGTGTATTCCGTATATATTGGTTTACCACAAATTGGACATGTAGTTCCATAAAAAGCATGATTGTCTATACACGCTTGAATTTTAGTATTAAATGCAAAATAAGTTACACCCTGGTCCGCGATATAATTAACCATCTTCCATGCTTTCTCAAAAGAATCAAAAGGTGCATCAATATTGGCATGAAGAATTGAGCCTCCATTGCAGTATCTATCAAAGATAGCTTGTACTTTAATTCTTTCTTGAAGAGTTGTCTTAATACCAAGAGGCATAAACTGATTACCATAAAGGGGTAAATCATATATATTTGCATTTGGGTAAAAGAACTTATCTTTCTTTATTAGTTTTGCGGCCGCTGATTCACCAGGGATTTGTTCAGTGTTAATCATGTAGTCACAATGATTCTATCTTATAAATCTATCTGCCGTCGCCCGCATTGTTTCAAAAATTTTTTGTCCGAAAGCTAAAGCTTCATCTGTATAGAAAGTATTTCCGAATTCATCTACTCTTGTATATCCAAACTTCTTCATTGTTTCATAAACTCCAATAAATCCGATGGTGTTATACAAATGTCCGAAATCTACAAGTTTGTGTTTAAAATTAGGAAGTAACCCTTTCTCTACATTTCTTTTGATAATATGTCGAACTGCATCTAAAGCCTGAAGGTCTGTTTCTAATCTACTCTCAAGTTCAACTAAATATTCTTCTTCAGAAGTTGTATCAAGAGCTAACCTTGCAAGATTAATTGTAGAAACTTTAACGCTTCCTACTTTGAGAGCGGTTCCCCCGATACTGTTGAAATAACCTAAATCTCGTATATCACTTTTTAACCTACAACAATTACTTAAACTATTAACAGAATCATCTACGAAAATATTACTATCATTCCATTTCATATTATGGCGAATAGCCCATTCTGCGAAGGGCTTATCTACAAATTCTCCATTTTGTCTTAAAAGAGAAATTGTACTAACAGGAAATGTAAACATATTTTCTTCTCTAATATGAGCCATTTCTTCCATATAAATTCTTTGGAAATCAATAATTTCTTCTTCGTAATCAATCATAAAAGAACCGTCTGGGAATTCTGAGCCACCAAATAAAGCTTCAAAATAAGGTCTATCAAAAATAGAAGTATTAGTAAATGCGGATTGTTGCCCATCTCTTGTATAGGGTTGGTTTACCGCGTAGATAAAACGTTGGAAGTTTTGTCTAGCATAATTCTACGCATTTCCACTAGAAGTAATTCCAAGATAATCTTTATCTATATCTTTTTTCCAGAAATAATACATATAAGGAATTAAATTAGGAAGACCGACAGCTCCTGAACTTCTATTACTTGTGTAATTAATAAATTCTTTTACAAAGTCTACAAATACTTCTAAGTGTTTTGCAGGCTTATCATTAAAAGGTCCGTCTATAAAATAAAGACCTCTTTCTGCTAAATCTTTAAGGTCATAAGCAAAACAATAATGTTTAAATGTCGATGTGTCTGCATCGTGCATATAAAGTTGACCCATCCATTCCATTCGTAGCCAGGTATTAGCAGCTTTAAATCCATATTTCTTTTGAATTTCATAATAGATTTTATTAAAAGCTAATAATTTTCTATGAGGTTTTGGCATTTCTGCAAGCAATGAAACTATATCTTTTTTAGTTGCATTGCTACTTCCATCAATAGATATGTCTGCTACTGTTGCTTCATCAACAAAATTATCAATAAAATCTGTATAACTAAGCTGTGGATCATCAAATCCATTAATTCTAGCTATATCTGTTCCAAACTATCCCTGTAGTCTGTTATATTGAGTTACAAAATTTTTACCTAGTCTAATATTAATGTTCATTCTTCTCATACTCCTTTAACCATTTTATAGCTTGAGAGAAATCTAATAAAATTGTAAGAGATGAAGCATCAAATAACTCTTCTTCAATTCTTAACATTGGGACAGTTTGAATACCCCATAGCATCATTTCTTCTATATCATCATTTAATTCGTAATCAATTCCTAAACTATCCATTTTCTTTTTTAAGACTTGACATCTAGGACAATTAGTTGTATAAAAAATAATTTTTCGCATAAAATTTCTCCTTTTGCTTGATATTAATATTTTAAAATAATAAAGACTTTATTACTTCATTTTGTCCTTATCATTTTAAAACATTTTCTTTAATATAAGAAATAATATCATTTAATAATGTAAATTTATTGTCATTATTTTCAATAGTAGTAAAATCAAAACCAGTTGTATTATATATAACTGGAATAAAATCTTTTTTATCTGCAATAAAACGTCTAATAATTTCATCACAATCAGGAGATTCTTCTCGTTCTAATTGTCTTATTAATCTAGTTTTATCAGAAGATTTTATATAAATCGGGTAACATTCAATATTTTCATTTTTTATAATCTGTTGGATACGTCTAATATCATAAATACCTATATTAATTTTATCATGACTTAGATTATCAATAGCACTACCATAAAACCAATTCCTAAACTCAACGTGCTAGATAAGTTCTTTAGCAAAAAAATCTGCGGCCGTTGGTAAGAAATGGTAGTTGACTCCAGCTTCTTCCCCTTTACGCATTGGCCGCGTAGTATAAGAAACTACTCTAAATAA
>CACZGA010000098.1 GCA_902780585.1 uncultured Erysipelotrichaceae bacterium
TATAAAAATGGCTTTGCAATTAGGACTTATGGATGAAATAAAAATGGATACTATTTTAGTATCAGAACTAAAAAAATACATTAGTAAGAACATTGTAACGATTGAAAATTAATCCGGAGTTTTTTCGGAGTAAATATAGAACTCTACAAGACAATTTGTAGAGTTTTTTCGCATGGTTTAAATAAACAATCTTATAGATAATGGTAGTGAACAAAGGCCTTAGTTCAAATCTAAAGAAAAGGAAGTGAACTAAAATGAATGATGAATATATAAGAATATTCGCAATCATGCCTAGTGAAATCTATAAGACAAAAGATTTAACTAGCGAAGAAAAATTAATAGCAGAGAGAATAACAGCTCTTTGCAAAAAGGAGGGATATGCTTGGATAAGTAATAAGTCACTAGCTGATATGTATGGAATAAGAGTTGATACGGTTTCAAAACATATAAAGCATTTAATTGAATATGGATACATTAAATGTATATATGGGAAGAACGGTAATGGTAATAAAAAAAGAACCATATATTTATCCAATAACATATGGGATAATGAAGCAATAGTTAATTGTTTAGATAATCAATCTAATATAGGTTATTCTTCCAAATATAATAATAAATATAATAATAAAAAAGAATATGAAGATAATACTCCTGATTGGATTAAACATCCTGAAATGTGTAAGTCAGATCCTATGACTCCAGAAGAAATTAAAGAATTTGAAGAATTATTAGCGGAGTTTAAATAATGGAAGACAGATTAATATACACAGTTCAGGAAGTTGCTAGTATTCTTCATTCTAGCCCAAATTATATTTATGAATTAATAAGAAAAGGATATTTACCTGCAATTAAATTAGGAAGTTTAAAAGTCTTAAAATCCACTTTAGAAAGATTCTTAATTCAAAACGAGGGAAAAGATTTATCAGATATTAATAATGTAAAGAAGTTAGTTACTAATATCGAAATAGAGGTACAAAATGGCTGATGTAAGAGTCATGAAAAGAGGAAAGGTATATCAATACCAATTTGAAATAGCATCTGTAAATGGCACTAGAAAATACATTAATAAGAGTGGATTTAGAACAAAAGCAGAAGCTATAGAAGCAGGTAATATAGCATATACCGAATATATTAACGCAGGGAAACCTTATAAAGAATCAAAAATATCATATAGTGATTATTTAGATTATTGGTTAAATAACTATTGTAAAAATAATTTAAAATACAATACCATTCAAGCCTATAAAACAATTATTAATAAGTACATTAAGCCCAAAATAGGAAAATATAAACTGTCAACATTAACTAGTGTTTCTTTAAATACATTTATTATAGATTTAGTAAATGAATATGATTTTTCAAGAGAATACTATAAAAATATACTTAAAGTCCTTAAAGGCTCATTTAGAGAAGCATGCAATTTATATGGAATTATTAAATATAATCCTGCTCTAACAATTAGATTACCTAAGATTGATAAAAAAGAAGAAGATGTTAAACATTTATATACCCAAGAGGAAATAGATTTGATTATTGAAAAATTTAAAAACAATAATACGTTTATATGTGCATTTCTTACATCATGTTTTACAGGAATGAGAACAGGAGAAGTATTTGCATTAACTTGGGAAGATATCGATTTAGAAAATGGAATTATAAATGTTCAACATAGTGTTTATGATAAACCAAAAGATAAACTTGGCAGATGGTTTATTGGATCAACTAAAACTGAAAGTGGAAAAAGAAAAATCTATATTGGTGAAACATTAAATATAGCTTTATCCAATTATAAAAAATTAAAAGAAAGATTAAAAGAACTGTATGGCAAAGACTATAAATATTATCATATAGAAGAAGTGAAGAATGATTATGGAAAAGTAGTTGAAAATAGAATAGTTTTAAACAAAAATTGTGGAGAAAATAATTTAAACTTAGTTTTTACCAAAGATGATGGAACATTCTCTGGAACTGATTTAATAAGATATCCATTTAAATTAATACATGAAGAACTTGGAATAAAAAGTTGTCGATTCTACGATTTAAGAGGATCATATGCTACTAAGGTATTAAATAATGGAACCGAAATTAAAGACGTTGCAAATTTACTAGGACATAGAAATATAGAAACAACAGAAAACTATTATATTAGAAGTATAGATGATAATAGAAGAAATGCAGTTAATGAATATGATAGTAAAAATACAACTGAAGTTATAAAAAGTGTGATAGGATTTCAAATTAAAGAAGGTGAATCAGTATGAATTATGCAATATTCAGAAGTGAACCTATCTATACACTAAATGATCTTGCTCAAATTGGCTCTCATAATAAAAGAGAGAAGAAAGCATATAACTCGAATCCAGATATAGACTTATCAAAAACTAAAGATAATGTAGAACTTGTTCCATTAAATATGAAATATGTTAAAGGGTTTTATGAAATAACAAAAGAATATAAAAAAGAACATGAAGAAAGAATGAAATCTGAAAGAGAAGATAGAAGAAGAACTTTTAGACAAATGGTAGATAAATCTAAAAGCGTAGTAGCAGATGAAATGATATTTACTGCCTCACATAACTTCTTCAATGATATGCCAAAAGAAAAAGTATTAGAATGGTCAAAGTATTGTATGGCATTTGTAAAAGACTATCTAGGGTATAAAGATGAACAAATATTACATGCAACATTACATATGGATGAAAAAACACCTCATATACATTGTGTAGTAGTCCCATTAATAAAAAAGTTTGATAAGAGAACAAATACAGAACGATATACCATCTCTAAAAAGCAATATATCCACGATAAAGAGCATTTAAGTGAATTGCAAGATAATTATTGTGAATTATTAAATCTAGGGGGATTTGCTCTAGAAAGAGGTCAAAAACATAGTACAGTAGAACACTTAAATATGAAAGAATTTAAAAGAGCAACACAAGAAGTAAATAAAGAGTTAACTAATAGAAGTAATAAATTAGATCAAGCTATTACAGATTTAGAAGTAAAAATGGAATCTAATAAACCAGTATTATTTGAAAAAGAATCAATTAAGATAAAAAAAGATACATTTGATAGTATGAATAAAGTAATAGAAGAATCTAAAAA
>CACZGA010000099.1 GCA_902780585.1 uncultured Erysipelotrichaceae bacterium
ATTTGTAAAAATACAGTGTAATAATATGACATCTTAATTATTTTAATATTTGTAATATTAAATTCTTTAAATTGTTCTAGTTCTTTTTTTATAGTATCTCTAAGCTCATCATTTTCTTCGTCATTGGCAAGAATTCCTTTTATATTTGATATTATTATTTTTAATGAAACATAAAATACATAAATTGCCATACATATACTTCCAACTTTATCAATATTTATAAAACTTGGTATATATTTTTCAAAAAAAGTAAGAATTAATATTACTATTACTACACATGTAGATATAAAATCAGTCTTTGACTCTTTATATGATTCGATAAGTAATTCATTTTTTACGCTATTCATATATTGTTTTATCAAAATAATGACTATTCCTTTTAAAACTAATACTAACAATAAAACAAATAATATAGATATATTTGGGATAAATTCATTATTAAAGGTAATTACTTGATAAACAATAAATAACCCTATTAGAAATAATAATACTCCTGTTAATAGATTAGATAGGTAATATACTTGTCCGTAGCCAAAGGGATATGTTTTGTTTGCTCTTCTTCTTCCTATCTTGTTTGCTACTAAACTTATTACATCAGTAATAAAGTCAAGGAAGGATTGAACTGAGTCTGCTATTAAGGTTGAAAAAGAGAAAGTTATTCCTAAAGCAAGTTTTATAGAGGCTGCGGCAAAATTTAAAATTGCTGTTATGATTATTAATTTCTTTTCTTTCATTGATTATTATCCTTTCTATATAATAGTACAATCTCTAAATATAGTTAAAATTCTGTATTTGATTATACCACATTTTTATATTTATTAGTGACTTTTTAATATCTTAATAAAAACAAGATTGTTATCTTGCTTTTATCTTGTTAAATATTTAGGCTTATTTTTTATTGTTATTACTGTAAGAGCAATAACTGTTATTAATATTATTATAATTTTTATTAGGTTACTTCCTGTTTCTGGGTTTATTAATTGTTCTTTTGGAGACCATATGGCATATAATAACATTCCATCTTTTCCATCATATTCGTCTCCGGCTTTTAACGATTTTCCAGAACCATCTGCTTTAGTATTCCAACCTTCAAATGTATAGCCTTCTCTAATTGGGATATCATCATCTACAATATAAGTGTTTCCATACTTAATTTTTACCGGCAAGGCTTTAGTTGTTCCTCCATTGCCATCATAATCGGCTTCAAAAATACCAGCTGCTTTTAAATAGAAGGCTATTGATCCATCATTTTCTATAATATCTTCAAATAATGTTGGATTATCAGTATCTTTGAATCTATCATTTTCTTCATCAAAATACCAACCATCTATTCCTAATAAATTTGCTATTGAAATATTATCTAATGTTATATTGGCTCCTGCTGTTGAATTAGCTTGGGTATACAATATGTCATCAGCGGCTGTTTTAGCACTATTATCATATATTTTAGAGGCATTATCAATATTTATTATACTATGTGAATTTCCTGTATCTTGGATTGCTAAACCTCCACCGGAAATATCAGCTGAATTATCTTTTACAATGACATTTTCTAATTTTAAGTTTGGAGTTCCATAACTTGCATACATACTATATGCAGATAATCCTCCACCATAAGTATTTGCATGGTTATTTGTAACTTGGGAATCTTTAATTGTTAAAGTACCAAATGCTGCCATTGCACCTCCACCACGTTGGGTAGCAATATTATTTTTTATTTTTGAATTGGTTACTATTGCGTCTCCGCCTACAGTAACTATTCCGCCACCATTTCCTGATGAATTATCATGAATATTCGCATTATTTAATAAATATGTTCCACTTTGAAAGAAGAAATTACCTACCCCATTTGCTTTATTGTTGTATGACTCAATATTGTCTAAAATACAATATGGGGAATTTGTCCCATAGGAAGCAAAAGCACTACCATGAGCGGTATGGTTATTTATGAATTTTATATTTTTAAATTCAGCGGGTATGGTATCGTCATTTTTCCAAGAATCTAACCATATTGTTCCCATACTTTGGGATGCTGTTGCTAAGCCTTGGTTTTCATCAAATATGGTGTCTGTAATTTCTATTTTATGCTTTGTGTTTCTTGATTCAAGCGAAAGGGCTGCACCATCGTTTCCTGCAGAATTATGTTTAAAATTACTATTTGTTATTTTTATATTACTTCCATTTACCTGAAGCATAATAGCCCCTCCATTATGTTGGGCAAAATTATCTTTGAATGTTGTATTATCGATTATAACATTATTAGCTCCATTGATTTGAATTGCGCCTCCATGAGTCTGCCCCTTATAATTTGCACCAGCGGTATTATCAGTAAAATTACTATTATTTATAGTAGCATCCCCGCCAGTAATGTATAAGGCTCCGCCTTCACGATATGAAGCACAATGTTTGAATGTTGTATCCTCAATAGTTAAAGTCCCTGAAGTTGAACGAATAGCGCCGCCTGAGCTAGTTGAATTTCCATTATTATTTCTAATATTTTGAAAAGTTGATTTCTTAATATTTAATTCTCCGGCATTTAAAATTAATGGTTGAGTTGCGACTATATCATTTTCTCCGTTTATCATATCTACTCGGAAATATCCTGATGAATTTGCAACACCATTAGAAATATCCATTTGCCAATTTGGAGCACCACCATCAATAGTTAAATCATTAATAGTTACTCTTCCGGTACTAGATATTGAAAATAGTCCTAATGAATAATTTAAATCACGATTTAGCTTGTGATTATTTCCTTTTATAATAATATCATTGGAAATTGTTATTAACGAATCATATGTAATATCTGATTCTATATTTATTTCAGTTGCATTATTTTGTATTGCTTCTTTAAATTGTTCGTAATTATTTACATTAATGGTATTTGCTTTAACACATAATGGAAATATAAAAAATGAAAACAATAGTATCTTTAATTTGTTTTTCATTTACAACACTCCTATTTTTTATTATCTTACTTTTATTATACCAC
>CACZGA010000100.1 GCA_902780585.1 uncultured Erysipelotrichaceae bacterium
TAGGAATCCTGCTTTTTCGCAGGCCGGCGCGACCCCTAGGGGTCTTAGGATGATAAACGACTCCTCCGTCGTCATTTACACAACAATTTTGTTACTCCCTCCATGTAATCATATATATAAATAGTTTTGCAAAATACTTTATCTGCTAAAAACTCAATATATTTATCAAATGATTTGTTTCTTCTTTTAACTGTCATATTTATAACGCAAGAATCTTTTTCTTTGCTGGAATTTATACAATTAGTGGATATTTCATAGCCTTCCATCTTTATTTCGCTATAAATGTTAGAAAAAATACTATTACCACAGAATGTAATCGTTATTTTTCTAGCATGCTTTTTATGTCTTAGATCAATAATCTTATTCATAATTATTAGCCTTTTAGAGATGGGATATTAAAAGCGGGTGCTTTTTTACCACTGCGTTTAACATATCCATAAAACAAAATAGCTGCTACAAAAGAACAGAAAACATCGGTAATAGGAGTGGCCCAAATTATAAGCTCTGGTCCAATAGAGTTATTTTCCATTTTTGAGATAGAAAAGAAGATAAACATTAAAGGTATATCCAAAACTCCTTTTCTTAATAAGGCTAAAATAAGACTTCTCCAAGGTTTACCGACAGCTTGGAAAAATGAAATAACTGTATAAGCAACGGCAGAAAAAGGACCACCGATACACAATATTCTTAAAAATTTTGTGGCGTAAGCAATGGAATTGTTTTCGTGGATGAAAATAGTGGATAAAGGGGCAGCCCAAATAATAGAAATAATCATAGCTAACAAAGCAATGCTTATCGAAATAGCGCCGCTAACATAGACAATTTTCGACATCCTTTTACGATTTCCGCTAGCCTTGTTATAACCGATGATAGGCAAAACGCCTTGTGTCATGCCTCTCACGGAAGAATGAGCAAACATATTGATTTTTTTGGCGACTCCAATACCTGCTAGTGCGGCATCGCTTTCTGCTTTAACAACAATAACTGAACCGATTAAAGCATCAAGGATCATATAAGAAACATTTTCACATAAGGTCATCAAGCAAGCTGGAATGCCGACTTCAATAACTTCGCCAGGAATATTTTCTGTGAACATTTTCTTAGAAAATTTAATAGAAATTACTAAATCTTTTTTCCTGATTATCATTAGGATAATGTAATAAATTAACGCGATAGAATTCGCTATCCCGGTTGCTAAAGCTGCGGCAACTTCTGGATTTGATGGCATGATAACAAACATGAACAGAGGATCTAAGCCGCAGTTTAGTAATCCCCCTAAAACAATTCCATAAGAAGCATGCTTGGATTTTCCTTGCGCTCTTAATAAATGGGAAAACAGTGTATTAATTGCTGTTGGAACACCAAATATCACTACGCAATATAGGATATATGATCTAGCGTAACTAGAAGTTTCGGGAGATTTGTTTCCTGATAATAAATTAGACAAAGGATTATTAAAAATAAAAATGCACAAGCAATAAATTAACGTCGTAATTAAACAAGCATAAAAAGCAAAGCGAGATGCATTTTTGGCTCTCCATGGATTATTTTTTCCAAGAGAACGAGATATAACACTAGATGCGCCGATACCAAATAAATTCGATATGGCACTTAATATCATATATACGGGCATACAAATAGTTACGCCAGCTACTAAAGCATTCCCTAATTCCTTATCAGCCATATTATTCGCTGCTAATCCAATAAAGAATGTATCTGTAATATTATAGATGACAAGAATAAGCTGCCCGATAATAGAAGGGATCGCTAAACTTAAAATCGCCTGGAGTACAGGTTTATTTTCAAACAAATCTTTCTTTTTTGAATCTAAATTATTAGTCATAACAGCAAATTGGAAAAAACCTTCGTATTTGAATCTAGTCCAAAAAACAAGAAAAAATAAATAAGAAAAACTTTCAATACTATAAAAAAAGTTTATAATTATATGTATGGATGCAAAATTGTTAACTCTCATCGAATTAAGCAAAGTAAATTCATTTACTAAAGCCGCAAAAGAACTAAATTTGACTCAACCCGCTGTTAGTCAACACGTCAAACAATTAGAAGATGAATTTGATGCTAAATTATTTATTCGCTCAAACAATAATCTTTCCCTAACAAAAGAAGGGGAAATCGTGCTTAAATACGCTTTGCGTATTCAATCTCTTTACAACGATATGAATCGCAAACTAAAGGATTACAAGAAATGTGCTGATAATTTGACAGTTGGTATTACCCATACTTCCGAGAGTAACATCGCTCCAGAAATCATGGCAAAATATTCAGAAAGAAATAGTGGATCACATATAAGAATTATTTCTGACTCTATAAAAAATCTTTATGAGAAATTAAGCCTTTATCAGATTGATCTAGCAATAATTGAAGGAAAGATTACTAATAAAAAATTCTCCTCTATTTTGCTTGGCACCGATTCTTTGGTAGCGGTTGTTTCTTTAGATAATCCTCTTGCTAATAAAAAAGTAGTTACTATTAACGACTTAAAAAAAGAAAATCTTATTTTAAGAAATCTTGAAAGTGGTACCTCCACTCTTTTCGTTAACGAATTGGCGAAAATGGACGAAGATATTAACAATTTCCATTTATCTCTAGAAATGGATAATGTAGCTTCTATTAAAATGCTTGTGAGAAAAAATCTTGGAATTTCTATTTTACCAAAGAGTGCTTGTTCTAGAGAAATAAAAGAAAACAAATTAGTGGGGCTCCCCATTGAAAATTTAGATTTGATAAGAGAGACAAATCTCGTGTTTATAGATAATAATATCGATAGAAATATTTTAGAAGACATAGTCTCTATTTATAGAGAATCAATATAATTCGTATAAACTATATTTATTGTGGGTGTTTTTAAATATCATTGGGAGTAACAAAATTGTTGTGTAAATGACGACGGAGGAGTCGTTTATCATCCTAAGACCCCTAGGGGTCGCGCCGGCCTGCGAAAAAGCAGGATTCCTA
>CACZGA010000101.1 GCA_902780585.1 uncultured Erysipelotrichaceae bacterium
ACTAACTAATTTATCATAATCATAAACATCATTAATTATTTCATCAGTAAAACCTGTTAAAAAAAGATAAAAACGCATTTCTACATGTATCTCATCATTAATATCACTATAATAATTATTCTCCTTAAGCATCTTTAAAACATGATTTTTATCTGCAATTGTAAACTTAAGAATCAAAAGAAGAACTAACGTAACAAGCACCATTGATGCCATAAAACCAAATATATATCCTAAAAGAAGTTTACTCTTATTCATAGTTATCACCTATTTTCTTAGCATAAACAAGGTAACGTTGTGTCTTTCTTCCAAAAACACTACGATTTATCGGCCAACAAGTATACATTAGTAATACTTCACCATCATGATTAACATCAAAAGCAGCGATATTGGTTTCTTTAACAACTTTTGTATCATAAACTTGATACTTGAAAGTTCCATAACTAGCATTAATAGTAACTATATCCCCAACATTAACCTTGTCTAGTTTATTAAAATATCCTGGATCATTATGTGCAGCATAAATGATTGTGCCATTCTCACCAGGAAAATATGACCCTATATAATGTCCAACTCCATATCTTAATATTTTTTTGGTATCACCGTAATACACAGGTAATTTTAAATTAATACTTGGTATTTCCAAAGTGGCATATTTACTACCATGTTTTGGTAAAACAATTAACTTCTTGGCTTCCAAACTGTAGTACCACCTACGGCAGTGGAATTAATTAACGAAACATAGGTTGATACTCTTTTTTCCAAGAAAAAATAAAACACAAGAACAAAAATGGCGCCAAAGAAAAAAGAAATGGCTATATTACTAGCCAATTTCTTTATATCAAATTTCTTCTTAGTCATTTGCTTTAATTTGTTTAATAACCAATCCTGTTCCCACTGCTACAACTAAAAACGAAATAGCCACAATAATAGCAATTTTACTTGTTTCATAACCTGTTTGTTTAACAAGCTTTGTAACTACTATTTCAGATCCATCAGTATTTTTTACTGTTAATCCTTCTTTAGTTAAAGTTGCTTTAACCTTTGTTTCGCTAGAAATATCTGCCACTAACTGTTTTAATTCATTTTTAAGCATCTTCATCACTAATTTCATTTTGTTCAAGATATGTCTCAACAATTTTCTTCTCACTACTAGATAAAGAATACTCTTCATTACCAACCTTAATTGTTTGAAATAATTTTTCCTTCAATCCCTCTTCATTTAAAGCCTTAACATTTACTGTACCAATCATAAATAATCCTAACAATAATGCCATAAACCACAACTTCTTCATATCTACCTCCAATATTATCATTATATAACACTTCTTATGTAAATACAAGTTTTTCAATTAATTTTTTTTGTTTTTGTAATACTTGACACTTTTTGTTAATTAATCTCTGGCAAATAAATCCCTTGTATAAATCTTATTTTTGACATCTTTTATATTATCATCTAATCGATTAACAATTATAACATCCGATATCTTCTTAAACTCATCTAAATCTCTAATTACTTTACTATTAAAGAAATTGTCTTCTCCTATTGTTGGTTCATAAACAACCACTGTAATACCTTTAGCCTTAATTCTTTTCATAACTCCTTGGATAGCACTTGCTCTAAAGTTATCTGATCCTGCTTTCATTGTTAGACGATAGATTCCTACTATACTAGGTTTTCTTTCGATAATCATATTAGCAATATGATCTTTTCTCGTTCTATTAGCCTCTACTATTGCACTAATAATATTTTCTGGTACATCTTTGTAATTAGCTTTTAATTGTTTTGTATCCTTAGGAAGACAATATCCACCGAAGCCAAAAGATGGATTATTATAAAAGTCCCCAATACGAGGATCAAGACATACTCCATCAATGATATCTTTAGTATTAAGTCCCTTAACTTCAGCATAAGTATCAAGTTCATTAAAATATGCCACACGAAGTGCTAAATATGTATTAGAGAATAATTTTACAGCTTCGGCTTCTGTTGAATTCATATATTTAATAGGAACTTTTCTTTTTAAACAACATTTTTTTAATAAATTTGCAAATACTTCTGCTCTTTTTGATTTTTCACCAACAATGATTCTTGATGGATATAAATTATCATATAATGCTTTCCCTTCTCTTAAAAATTCAGGTGAAAACATAATATTATCAATTTCATATTTTTCTTTCATCGAATTAATAAATCCTACTGGTACAGTTGATTTTATAACCATTGTAGTATCAATATTCATTGATTTAACTTTCATAATTATATCTTCAACACTAGAAGTATCAAAATAATTTTTATCAGGATCATAATTAGTTGGTGTACTAATAATAATATACTTTGCACCAGTAAAAGCTTCTTTATAATCTAATGTAGCTTTTAGATTTAATTCTTTTTCTTTAAAGTACTTTTCAATATATTCATCTTGAATAGGACTAATTCTTTTATTAATTTTCTCTACTTTTTCAGGGATAATATCAAGTGCTACTACCTCATTTTTTTGACTAAGTAATGTGGCAAGAGATAATCCAACATAACCTGTTCCTGCTACTGCTATTTTCATTTTACCTACCTCACTCCATAATTATACAATATAATTTAATTTAATAACAAGCTTTTTATGTTATTTGACAGATAATTAGTCTAACTATCATATTTATAAAAAAAAGAAAGTATCACTACTTTCTTACTTTATCATTATCCTTTTGATATTCACCAGATAATATATTATTTATCCAATCTTCATTATTTAAATACCAATTTACAGTATCTTTAATACCTTCTTCAAAATTATGCGTTAATTTCCATCCTAGTTCTTTCTCTACTTTACTTGAGTCAATAGCATAACGCAAGTCATGTCCTGGTCTATCAGTAACAAAAGTAATTAGACTTTCTGGCTTGCCCATAATCTTAAGAATTGTTTTAACTACTTCTAAATTCGTTTTTTCAGAGTGACCTCCTAAATTATAAACTTCGCCATCTTTACCATTTCTAACAATTAAATCAACACCAATATTATGATCAAGAACATGAATCCAATCACGAACATTTTCTCCTTTACCATAAACAGGAATATTTTCACCTTTTAAAGCTTTACTAATAACAACCGGAATTAATTTTTCAGGAAATTGATATGCACCATAATTATTAGAACAACGACTAATCGTAACTGGTACATTAAAAGTTCTTTTATAAGCCATAACAAATAAATCTGCTGAAGCTTTACTTGAAGAATAAGGACTTGATGTATGAAGTGGTGTATCTTCCTTAAACTTTAAATCGGGTCTATCTAAAGGAAGATCCCCATATACTTCATCTGTTGATACTTGATGATATCTTTTAACAGGATACTTACGACACATATCTAAAAGCGCAAGTGTTCCTTTAATATTGGTATCTGCAAATACACCAGGATTTTTTATCGAATTATCAACATGACTTTCTGCTGCAAAATTAATGACATAGTCGAATTTTTCTTTGGAAAATAATTTATCTAATTTATCTCTATCTGTTATATCACCATAGACAAATTTAAAATTCTTTTTCTTATCTAATTCTTTAATATTATTATAGTTACCTGCATAAGTTAAACTATCGATACATACAAAGTTATCTTTAGGATATTTATTTACTACATAATGTAAATAATTACTTCCTATAAATCCACATCCCCCAGTTATTAAAAATTTACTCATAATTTTCCTTCTTTCTTTAATTCATTTAAATATCTATCTAATGCATCTTCCCATGTTGGTAATTTATGAAACACACTTGCTAATTTATCTTTTGATAATC
>CACZGA010000102.1 GCA_902780585.1 uncultured Erysipelotrichaceae bacterium
GCTACATTGGCACCTTTTACTTTTCTAGAATTCATAGAATGAAATACCGCTTCATCAGCTGTTGTTACAGCTACTCCTATTATGTCAAATATTATACCAATAATGATAAATAATAAAGTAATTAAAATACCAAATACTAGTGATAGATTTGGAATAATATTATTAGCAAAAATTGATAATAAAAAAGATATTATAAAAGTAATACATACTATAGTAATAATCCATTTCCAGTTTACTTGTTCTTTTTTTATTTTTTCTTTTCTTTTGGTTTGTTCTAATAAGTTTTTTAATTCGCTTGGCTTTTTCATATTTTGTACTCCTATTAAAATTATAGCATAAAAAAAAGTAGTTACCTACTTTAATTTTACTTGAATTGTTTGGCTATCAACATAGTTAACTTTGAGCCTTAGGTCAAGTAGGATTTCCCTGATTCTAACAATTCCGTTACCAGAACTGCGGTTCCCCTTTATAAGAATCAATATGACGTTACCGATGCATACGACTTGATTACCACTTAGTGCCCACTGCAATCCTATATTGAACGCACTCTAGGAGATTTCCTCTCCAATCCTTTATTATTAGTTCTTTTTTGCAATAGTAATTTCAAAATGCAATTATATAATAAGTGGCCGCTTATTATATAAAAGATCATTTATCCCAATACTTTCACTCAAGACAGGCTACACTGCACATAGCTTTCGCCACAATACAGGTTTTATCCAGTTTCGTAGAACTCCACAAGAACTGGTCTCCACAGATAGTGGGTCGTAATTCCATATGCCATTATGGACTGCCCAATACCCTCATCTCCAGCATCCACCCCAAACTGGGCGTAAGAAGCAAACACCAAAGGTTTCATAGATATGCCCTTTAACGAATTTTTAAGCTCGTCTTCCTAATAAAGTAATTGACTAGAATAATGTGCCATCAATTACGTTATACATTATACTATATTTTGGGTAAAATGTCAAATTTCACAGGATATAGCACCATTATATTACTATCTTAGGTATAATATTTTACCCATTCCAAAACATTCCTTGTGTTGTTTCATATATAGTCTTTATAAGATTCTTCCTAAGTTCTGGCATATTCATATTAGAGTCAGACATTGTATAAAAAAATTCATCAAAATTAATAGAACTCGTTCTCTCAACAAATGGCCAGATCATATCAATTTGTTCCCTAATCATTTGATAAACCTCATCACTGGTTATATTTATGCCATTATTTAGGGCATTTTGGGCGTGTCTAATTCTTCCTTGAACCATCGGTGACATACTACTTTTCTTTGTGGCACGCCAAAACTCCGTTATTCTATTATCAGCGTTATATTTTGGCAAAACGGTATGGGGTAAGAACTGGTATTCAAGAAGCATTTCTCTTCTACGATAATAACCACTAGTAACAAGCTTTTGTTGGTCATTATTATCGATTGAACTAAGAAAGCTGTATCCATTATCGTATTTTGGCGCAACCTCAATTTCTTCACCTGTTATTAAAAAGCCTAAATTATCACTAAACCTATCTGTTTGAAATGTGAAGATATCCACAATGTGGTTCTTTAGCATTTTTTGTATTTTTATTTTTACAAGTTCAATTGGCAATCCGGCGTTTAGTAATGCTACTGCGTAATCAAAAATATCATTATCGGAGTCTGGATTATATTGTTTTAAGAAATCATTGCCAGTCTGGAACACGCTACCTCGTTTAATAAAATTCCTTGTTAGGCACCCTGTCATACCTTTATATGTTGCTACATCATATTGAGCATTATCTAGTTCTAAACTATTCATTATTAATTCATTTAGGATTTCTATTAAAGCTTCTCCACTATAGTGATCTTTCTTAAATAAATATGCTTCTCCATCATATATAAAACTATATTTTATTTTTTCTGGCGATTCTAGAGTTGTAACTTCTGGTAATCTGTCTAAATCTATTATTCCATCAATTCTTCTATATTTGTCAAACTCTCTTAACATAGCATCTCCCCCCTTTTTTTGTTTTGTATTATATCATGTTTTTTTCTAAAATAATAGTACATATTTGATAATGATAATTATCTCTTTATTGTGACATCTATACTTCCATAATAAATGGTATTATAATATCATATTAAGTTGGAGGTAAAAATGAAAAGAGTTGTATTAGTTACAGGAGGAAATAGTGGTATTGGTCTTGGATTAGTAAAATATCTTATAGATAAAGATTACGAGGTAGTTACTGTTTCAAGAAGTGAAGATAGTATTAAACGAGCTAAAAAGGAATTAGGAAAATTATCTAATAAAATATTATTTTTACAGGGTGACGTTAGTAACATTGCTGATTGTGAAAAGATTTATAGTATTATTGATGAAAAATATAAAAGATTAGATGGCTTAGTTAATTCTGCTGGTATTACAACTAGTGGTGGAATTGAGGAGGAAAGTATTGATGACTGGAATAAGACATTGAATACAAATTTGACAGGAATATTTATTATAACTAAAATTCTTCTACCATTATTAAAAAAAGGTGAAAATCCAGCGGTTGTTAATATATCTTCTATATCATCAATTAGAGTTGGTAGTTCAATTTCATATTGTGTAAGTAAAGCTGGCGTGGATATGCTTACACACTATTTAGGAAAAGAATTAGGAAAATATAATATAAGAGTTAACGCTATAAATCCAGGAGAGGTTTATTCTAATTTAAATATAGTAAATGGTCGTTATACAAAAGAAGAGTATGATGAAAAAATGAAGCAAAGAGCTAAAACATATCCATTAGGAAAAATTGGAGATCCTTTCCAAGATTTAGCCCCTACTATCGAATTTCTACTTTCTGA
>CACZGA010000103.1 GCA_902780585.1 uncultured Erysipelotrichaceae bacterium
AAGCCCCAGTGAACGGCGGCCGTAACTATAACGGTCCTAAGGTAGCGAAATTCCTTGTCAGGTAAGTTCTGACCCGCACGAAAGGTGTAATGATCTGGGCACTGTCTCAACCATAGACTCGGTGAAATCTTAATACCTGTGAAAATGCAGGTTACCCGCATCAGGACGGAAAGACCCCATGGAGCTTTACTGTAGCTTGATATTGAAGTTCGGTATATTATGTAGAGGATAGGTGGGAGACTTTGAAGCTGGAACGCCAGTTCTAGTGGAGTCAACCTTGGAATACCACCCTTAATGTATTGGATTTCTAACCTAGAGCCATTATCTGGTTCAGGGACAGTGTCTGGTGGGCAGTTTGACTGGGGCGGTCGCCTCCCAAAATGTAACGGAGGCGCCCAAAGGTTCCCTCAGAATGGTTGGAAACCATTCGCAGAGCGTAAAGGTATAAGGGAGCTTGACTGCAAGACCAACAAGTCGAGCAGATACGAAAGTAGGGCTTAGTGATCAGACGATTCAGAATGGAATGGTCGTCGCTTAACGGATAAAAGTTACCCTGGGGATAACAGGCTGATACCACCCAATAGTTCACATAGACGGTGGTGTTTGGCACCTCGATGTCGGCTCGTCACATCCTGGAGGTGAAGTCGCTTCCAAGGGTTGGGCTGTTCGCCCATTAAAGTGGCACGCGAGCTGGGTTCAGAACGTCGTGAGACAGTTCGGTCCCTATCCGATGTGGGCGTAGGAAAATTGAAGAGAGCTATCCTTAGTACGAGAGGACCGGGATGGACAAACCTCTGGTGTATCTGTTGTAGCGCCAGCTGCAGCGCAGAGTAGCTATGTTTGGAAAGGATAACCGCTGAAAGCATCTAAGCGGGAAGCCTCCTTTGAGATGAATTTTCCCATATGTATATAGTAAGATCCCTCATAGACGATGAGGTTGATAGGCTGGAGATGGAAGAATGGTGACATTTTGAGTTGACCAGTACTAATAGATCGAGGATTTAATCATAATTTAATAATTTGATGAACACAATATCTTAGTTTTCAGAGAATTATTTCTCTATATTTTCTACGTAACGATAGCTAGTGAGGTACACCTGTTCCCATCCCGAACACAGAAGTTAAGCCACTAAACGCCGACGATAGTGTATGCGAAAATAGGTAGTTGCGTAGAATTTTTTTTGTTTAATTAACAAGATTATTTACTAAATAATCTTTTTTTTATATAATGATTTTGGTGACTAACTATTAGAAGTCAATAATAATTTTGAATATTTTAATAGTTTGTTATAAATTGGAGTTTATCCCAAGCCAAAAATATTTCACTATGTGAAATTTTGAAAAAATTATTAAATAATTATTTCAGTAAAGAGGGATTAAAATTTTGGTTGTATTTCTCAAGTGAATAAATAACTCTTATCAGTTTTTTACATACATGAGATAATGCAACTCTATGACATTTGCCTTCATTGCGTTTCTTATTGTAGTAGTCATAAAAAGTAGGAGAATGTCTTAAAATAATCATAGCTGAATTCATGATTGAATATCGAAGATGTCTAGAACCATGTTTAACCATCTTGCCATTAGATTCTAATGTGCCAGATTGAATAACACTAGGTTCTAATCCAGCAAAAGCTAACATTTTATTTGGAGAAGAAAAATTAGTAATATCTCCGTATTCAGAAAGAATAGAAGCAGCAGATATTTCTCCAAGACCTGGAATGGATAACATTCTAGGGTTTAGTTCTTTGATAATTGTAGAAATTTGTTTATCTATAGGATCAATTTGATTATTAAAGTCATTGTAGATAGAAATATACGTTGAAATAAGTAAGTCAGAGTTATCATCATAATAACCAACAGTATTTTTTGCGAGTTCCTTTAACTTAACAAATTTAGCATAAGAAAATTTACCATGAGATACTTTTTTTAATGAGTCATAATCTTTCATTAAAGAAATATGATAAGCATTTTTATATTTTTCTAAAATAAATAATAAAGTAGAAGAAAATATGTTATTAAAAAATGCTTTTACCTCAGGAAAAGACTTATCTAGCTCATTTGTTAATAGAACAGCAAACTTGCTTCTTTCTTTAATTAGTAGTTCTCTAGTTCTGCATAGTGACTTTAAAGAATTAATATGATATAATACCTTTGAATTTGGAACGTATGGAACAGACATTAGATAATTGGCCATAGCTAAGCTATCTGCCTTATCTGTTTTAGTTCTACGTAAGCTTCGAGCTTTTAGAAATTGATGTACGACAAGAGGGTTAATTTTCATGAAGGAATACTCTTGATTGTTTAAAAACGATTCCAAATTCGAAGAATAATGTCCAGTTGCCTCAAAGGCAATTCGGACTTGTGCTTTATCGTAGGATTTCAATTGATCTAATAAAAGTTGGAATCCTTTTTTGTTGTTTTCAAAAGAAGAATTTTCTACAATTACTTCACCTGCATTTGAGATAATGCAGAAATCGTGTTTGAATTTTGATATATCAATGCCAACATAATATATCATTACAAAAAGCACCTCCTAATTAGTTTATTTGCACTGATAGTTTGTCACAGAGTTTCTAATCATGGAATCACGTAATTTAATAAAACATCGATTAGTAAAAAACTAACGTGTTAACTAACTAATTACCAATTAAATTAAAAATCTGTGGTTTGAGTCACCAACACCAGTCCATAAAGGCCGTAATAATATAGAAACAAATCCACAGTGCAATTTCATTATAAAACATATAATGAAAAATAAAAATGAAAGGGATCAATCAAAAGGATATTTCCCTTAAGATTGATTATACGTGATAATATGAAAAGAAAACTATTAATAGCAAGTACTCTAATAATTAGTATAGTATTAATATCCGTTGTAGTAATAATAGGAAAATCAAAAAAAGAAATTAATATCCGTTGTAGTAATAATAGGAAAATCAAAAAAAGAAACTGTCACAAAAGAGGTTTTAGAAAATCCAGAGGAGTCAGTAGAAGTAAAATCTGAAAAAATAAAAGATGATGCAACATTACAAAAAGAGACTAAAGAGTTACTTAATACTTTATTAGAAGATAGTAATTATAAAGAACTAAGCATAATTGATGAAAAATTAACATATAAATATAATTCTTTAAAAGCTCCTTTTATTTATTATTATAGTATTGATACGATAGAAAAAGTATCAAATACTTTAATAGCCGATGCAGTATTTTATAATATAAAAGATGAAGACATAATTGTAGATAAAAAAGAAGATAAATACACTTACGGATATATCAATAAGGAAAAATTAAACTATTCCATAAAAGAGCTATTTGGTAATAATGATATTCAATTTTCTCAAAAGAGTGGATGGAATTATTTAAATAGTGGATATTTATCAAATACCACAAAAGAAAATTATTATCATGCGGATTTTATAGAAGAAAAAAGTGGTCAATACTACTTTAAATTTTTTGGTATTACAGGTGATGGAACATGGTCGTATCCACAACCACAATCAGAACCTATCAAAATAATTAGTGCTAGAGATTATAAAGATTATATATTAGTTATATCAAAAGCTATTTATGCAAAACCAGATTCTTCAGAAGCAGAAAATGGAACTAGAAAGATGAATATATGTGCAGACACAGTTTGCAACAAAAAAATAGGTGAATTATCAGTAAGTAGTCAAGAAAGATATTTTCCATTAAATATTGATGATTACCTAGAAAATGCAGGGATTATTTATACCATTTTTAGGAAAAGTAATGATAACTATTATTATTATAAAAATATAATAGATAATTAAAAATAATTATTTACCAGATGAGTTTTTTCTTATAAAACATAGTTGTGGTGATATTATGAAAAATAAAAAAGGAATTATTATTTTAACTTTATGTATATTAGTGGCAATAATCTTTTGTAAGGATATTTCAATAGTAGGTTAAACATACTATACAGATAAACGTCAATCGAAATAGGATAAGAGTTGTATAACTCTTTTTTTTTGGTATAATAAATTATAGGTGATAAAAATGGAATTTAGAGTAACAACATTTTCAGAAGGGGAAACAATAGAACTAGCCCAAAATATAGAATCTGAAAAATTTCCTAATATGGTTATTTGTTTAAGAGGAGATCTAGGAAGTGGGAAAACTGTTTTCACAAAAGGTTTTGCCCAGGCCCTTGAAGTAAAAGAAGAAGTAACATCTCCAACTTTCACTATTATTAAAGAATATAACTCAGGTGAGATGCCTCTATATCATATGGATGTATATCGCTTAGATGGACATGTTGAAGATTTAGGTATAGAAGAATACTACAACAAAAAGGGTATTACTATCATCGAATGGGCTGATATGATTGAGGATTATTTACCAGAAAAAAGATTAGATATTAGAATTAAAAACTCTGATGAAGATGAAAATAAGCGTATTATTATCATAACTCCTTATGGTAGAAAATATGAAGAATTATGTGAGGCAATATTATGAGATATCTCTACATAGATACATCATCTAGTTATTTAAATACTGCTCTTGTAGATGATAATAACCTCTTAGCAAGTATAAATGAAGAATTTGGGCAAAGTCTATCTGAAGTAGTTGTACCTAAAATAGTAAGCATGTTTCAAGAAAATAACATTGAACCAAAAGATATAGATAAAATAATTGTTGTTAATGGACCTGGCAGCTTTACCGGTATAAGAATTGGTATAACAATTGCTAAAGTATATGCTTGGAGTTTAAATATTCCAATCACAACCATTGATTCACTAAGTGCAATGGCGCTTTCAAGTAAAGAAAATAAGATCCATATACCTATGATTAATGCCCGAAGAGGCTATGTTTATGGTGCTATATATGATGAAGATAATAGAATCTTATTAAAACCTCAACATATAAAACAAGTAGATTTAGAAAAAGAGTATCAAAAATATCCTAATAGAGAAATAATTTCAAATGATGAATTAGAAATAAATGAACAAATAAAATCTTATACTCCTGATTTTTTAAAAATAGTTAATTTTTATAAAGATAAAGAAAATATTAATCCCCACGCTGTTAATCCAGAATATTTAAAATTAACAGAAGCTGAAGAAAGTAAATTATGATTTTAGAAATTAATAAAGATAATATTAAAGAATTAGCTAATTCATTTATTTCCACAGAATATGTGGAAAAAGAATTAAGTAATAATCCTTTCGGAGTATTTTTAATTTTAAAAGAAAATGAAGAAATAATTGGCTATTTATATTATAGTGATATATATGAAAGAGCTGAAATTAATCAATTTGAAATAAATTATATCCACAGAAATTGTGGAAAAGGTAGTATCCTTTTATCTTATTTTTTAAAAAAAGTGGATAAAGATGTAACTTTAGAAGTAAGAGAAGATAATAAGGAAGCAATTCATTTATATGAAAAAAATGGCTTTATCAAAAGAGCCATACGTTCCAATTACTATGGCCATAAAGATGGTATCTTAATGGAAAGAAAAAAATAAAGTATCAATTATATTGATATTTTTTTATACTAAATAATTTCTTGAATAATACCTTTTTTAAATATATAATTATAATAGAGGTGTTAATATGAAAAAAAGAATAAAAATAGCAGCCCTTTTAATAGTAGTACTTTTATTATGTGGGTGTGGGGGAACACATAAAAATACAACAGG
>CACZGA010000104.1 GCA_902780585.1 uncultured Erysipelotrichaceae bacterium
AGAGATAGACGCTATCAGGCAATTCTTCCCCTACGTGGTAAAGTTTTAAATACGGAGAAGACTAAAGAAGAAGATATTTTAAAGAATGAAGAAATAAATACAATTATTTATACCATAGGAGCTGGATATGGTTCTAACTTTGATATAAAAGATTGTGAATATGCTAAAGTAATAATCATGTCCGATGCTGATGAAGATGGAGGTCATATTCAATGCTTATTACTAACATTCTTCTATCGTTATATGAAACCATTAATCGAAGATGGTAGATTATTTGTGGCTTTACCTCCATTATTTAAAATCCAAAGTGGTAAAGAAATAGAATATGCGTACACAGTAGAAGAAATGAAAGCTAAGTCTAAAGGTAAAAAATGTGATATTCAAAGATATAAAGGTCTTGGTGAAATGAATGCTGATCAACTATGTGAAACAACTATGCAACCAGGCAGTAGAACTTTAATAAGAGTAAACATTGAAGATGCTCAATTAGCAGAAAAAAGAGTATCAATCCTAATGGGAGATGAAGTGCCTCCTCGTAAAGAATGGATAGAAGAGAATGTTGACTTCTCACTTGAAGATGACTATAAAATAACTGAGTAAAGTAGAATAAATAAGTCTATTGACATACGAACACACGTTTGATAAACTAAAGGCGAAATCAAATAATGTAAGGGGGTATGTCAATGAAAGACAATAAGTTAAAAATGATTTCAAATTTATTTGAAGGGAAAGAAATTAGAAGCATCTGGGATGCTGAGAAAGAAGATTACTACTTTAGTGTCGTAGATGTAATTGAAACACTGACTGATTCTAATATTCCAAAAAGGTATTGGACAGATTTAAAGAGAAAACTTATTGATGAAGGCAGTGAACTGTACGAAAAAATCGTACGTTTGAAAATGAGAGCACAAGATGGAAAAATGAGAGAAACAGATACTCTAGATACTGAAGGAATATTTAGGTTAATTGAATCGGTTCCATCTGCCAAAGCAGAACCATTTAAACTATGGCTAGCTAAACTCGGAAAACAAAAAGTAGATGAAGTTTTTGATCCTTCCAAAGGAATGGAAGAAATGATAGAGCTATATCTTAAAAAAGGATATTCACTAGAGTGGATATTAGAAAGAATAAAGGCAATCATTAATCGTAAAAAACTAACAAAGACATGGCAAGAGCATGGAGTAGAAACAAATACAGAATATGCAATTTTGACAAATGAGATATATAAAAATTGGTCAGGTATGACTGCTGGAGAATATAAAAAACATAAAAATATTCGCAAAGAATCATTAAGAGATAATATGTCAGATATAGAAATAATGCTCACAGATGTTGGAGAAATTGCTACAAGAGAATTAACTAAAACACATCATCCCGAAGGATTAGAACAAAATAGATTAATGGCCGAAGTAGGTGGCAATGTTGCCTACAACACCAGAAAAGATTTAGAAAGAAGATTAGGAAAGAATGTAATTAGTGATGAAAATCATTTGCAAATAGAATACAAAGAATAAGATAGAAAGTAGTGGTAAAATGCCAAAGAAAAAAACGGAAACAGAAAAGGTAATTGAAAAGATTTTTGATTATACTCTAGAAGACATCATGGGTGAAAGATTTGGATCATATTCAAAATATATTATCCAAGATCGTGCTATTCCTGATGCTAGAGATGGTTTAAAACCAGTTCAAAGACGTATCTTATATTCAATGCACAAAGAAAAAAACACCTATGATAAAGGTTATCGTAAAAGTGCTAAGACTGTTGGAGACGTTATAGGTAATTACCACCCACATGGTGATACTCCTATTTATGATGCGATGGTTAGAATGAGTCAGCCATGGAAAACAAGATCACCATATATTGATATGCATGGTAATAATGGTTCCATTGATGGTGACTCTCCTGCTGCTTATCGTTACACTGAAGCTAGACTTTCTAAAATTAGTAATGAAATGCTTCGGGACATTGATAAAGATACTGTAGAATTCGCCCCTAACTTCGATGATACGACAATTGAACCAACTGTCCTACCGGCTAGATTTCCTGCTTTATTAGTTTATGGATCTCAAGGTATCAGTGCTGGATATGCTACTAATATTCCTCCTCATAACTTAGGAGAAGTAATTGATGCTACCATCCATCGTATTGATAATCCAAATTGTCAGTTAGAAACATTAATGAAATACATCAAAGGTCCAGACTTCCCAACTGGAGGTATAGTTGAAGGAATCGATGGTATCAAAGAAGCCTATGAAACTGGTAAAGGTAGAATTATCATAAAAAGTAGATATACCATTGAAAACGAAAAAACTGCTCCTCAAATTGTCATTACCGAAATACCATATGAAGTAAATAAAGCCGCTATGGTAAAAAAAATAGATGATATTAGAATAGATAAAAAAGTAGATGGTATCCTAGAAGTAAGAGATGAATCAGCTGCAGATATTAGAATCGTAATAGATTTAAAGAAAAGTGCTAATATCGATTTAATTATTAATTATTTATTAAAAAATACTGACATGCAAATTAGTTATAATTTTAATGTTGTATCAATAGTTAATAGAAGACCTAAACAATTAGGTTTAAAAGAAGCTCTAGATGCTTTTATATCTCATCAAAGAGAAGTAGTTAGAAGAAGAACTGAATTTGACTTAGCTCATGCTAAAGCAAGATTCCATATCGTAGAAGGTTTAATTAAATGTATTTCTATATTAGATGAAGTAATTAAAGTAATTAGAGCAAGTAAAAATAAACAAAATGCTAAAGATAATTTAGTAAAAGAATTTGAATTTACTGAAGAACAAGCGTAGTGAAGAAGTATTAAAATCAGTAATGAAGAAAGATTTAAGAGCAGTCAGAGATGAATATCCAACTCCTCGTCTTACTGATATTAAAGATGAAATAACTGAAATTAAAATAGATGAAACAGCTATGATACCAAAAGAAGATGTCGTAGTTGCTATTACAAATGATGGTTATATTAAAAGAACTTCATTCCGTAGTTATAGTGCCTCTAATCCTGATGATATAGTCTTGAAAGAAAATGATTATATAATTGGGCTATATGAAATGAATACTACAGACACATTATTGGTATTCACCTCAGGTGGTAATTACTTACATATACCGGTTCATATGATACCTGATTTAAAATGGAAAGATATGCCTAAACATGTAAGTAATGTTATAGAAGTGCCTGCTGAAGAAAAAGTAGTAACCGCTATACCA
>CACZGA010000105.1 GCA_902780585.1 uncultured Erysipelotrichaceae bacterium
CTTGTTGCACTGTCTGAATCCATAAATTCTGGAAGAAGAATTTCTGTTTCATACCAACGATAATTATCTTTGTAGTTTACATACATAGTTTGTCTGTCCAAGGCAATTGAATGTTCTACATCTAATACAGCAGTAGCTACTACTGAATCTTGCATAATGTCTTCTTTACTAGAATTACATCCTGTACAGGACATAAAAGACATTATTAAACCCATTAAAAGTGTTAAAATAAAACTCTTTTTCATTTTACATTAATTAAGTTAAAAAGAACTATCTACTATAGTAGGGAGAACGAGACTCGAACTCGCAATCTCGTGATCCCAAATCACGAACCTTAACCTATTAGGCCATCTCCCTTTAATAAAATTAGAGTCAGAAGTTGGAATCAAACCAACACACCAGGTTTTGCAGACCCGTACCTTAATCATTTGGTTATTCTGACAAAATAACTTATAAGGAGCATTATTTTCTCTATCAGGTTGCCGCATCTTTCAGCGACCACCGGGAATCCCACCCAATTTTATCAATGCTTATAAGTTATTGTGGTCCCCACCAGAATTGAACTGATAACCGCCTGATTATGAGTCAGGTGCTCTAACCGATTGAGCTAGAAGACCTTAGTACTGACACCTGGAGTTGAACCAGGCCTCTCTTGATTATAATCCTTTTATTTTTTCTAAAATATCAGTATCATATTCAGGATTTGATAATTTATAATGTATTTCTCTATGGCAATTAGCACATACAAGAATACATTTATCAACTTCCTATTTCATTTTATCTATGTTTTTATATGAACTAGTTGTAGATAATGAAAAATCCTTTTCTTCAGGATTTAAATGATGAAATTCTAATGCACTAGAACATTTCTAGTATCCACAAATCTAACATTTTCCTCCTTTATATTCCAATAATTCTTCTTTAATTCTTTTTCTACGATTTTTAAGATTTTCATATGAACTTTTTGGAGTAATTGTTTCAGATACTATAACATTTCGTAATCTATCAAAAGATATTCCAAGTTCTTTAGATACTTTTTTAATATTACCTAATTTATTATATAATTCCTATGCTTCCTAAATTTTTTCTGGAGTTAATTCAATTATTTTTTGTCCTAATCCATTTTCTTTACATATATTAGATACAGAACCTTTTCCAATTCCAGTTATTTCTACAATCTCTTGATATGTTTTACCTTCTTTTCTCAAGTTTATTACCTAATTTCTAATTTCATCACTAATTTTATACATAATACATTATCATTTTAATAAATTTAGTAGAGGAGATAGGACTTGAACCTACGTGCAACCAACTACCCTTTCTACTCCTTATCAGGGAGAGGGGATACACCTCTATTTAAGCGGGATATACGAGAGTTGAACTCGCTCCGTACTGCGTGACAGGCAGACATCTTAACCATTTGACCTATATCCCAATTTGTAGAGATATCCAGATTCGGACTGGAGATCTTCTGCTTGTAAGGCAGACGCTTTAAACCAACTAAGCTATATCTCTAAATGCTGGGACTTCCTCTACCCTACATATCCAACTCGCAGGTTCTGCTTAACCTTACCTGAAAAGGATTATAAATTTATTATTATGTTTCAAAAATCAAAAGTTAATTTTTGTTAATAAACTAAACTTGGATTATAATTTCCTGTCCATGTACTTGCTGCGCCAGTAGTCCAATCTTTGAATCCTGGATATGCTTCATATAATGGTTTATATTCTAAACACCACTTAAATCCAAGTGGAACACATATTTTTTGTGGTGCTTTACCCATCTGAGCACTAAGTATATATGAGGTTACATTACTAGCATCATCGGTACTTGTTACAACAATAGGAATTTCAATTAATGAACTATAAGCTTGAGCTGCAGTAAATGAATAAATAGGAACATTCTTTAATCCTGTATTAACCATTTTACCCATAACAGATCCTACATTTACTCCTGCTACTGAAACATCAAGTATTCCTCCTGCTGCATATAGAATTATATTGGTTTTACCACTTTTCCATACTTTAGCATAGAAAACCACATCATTAAAGTCAAAGTCTCCGATAGTACCTAAATCTTCACAAATTATCATACCTTCTTCTTTAACTTCATCAACTGGAGGAATTTCTTTTCCAGGACTAATCTTTATAATCCAATCATTGTAGACATAATCTCTAGCTTCTTTTTGATTATCCCATTGTCCAGTAGCTTCATAATCAATTCCTACATAATAAGATCCATTGATTTCTTCCATTCTAAACCAATAATGTTTCTTAGAATCTTGTGAAGAGTGGAAACCAAATCTTTGAGTAGAACTATTAATCATTAATTGAATACTACCATCAGTTGCATTAAAATTAAATATATGATCATCATTACTAACAACTTCATGTGGTTGATAGTTATATTCTGGTAATCCATATAAAATCTCACTATGTCCAGCAGGATCGTATGCCATTAGGTAATCCATATTGCTATGAGCACCATATACATGCTGTACAAAGAAACAATTCCAATCAACTAATGATGTATAGGATTCTTTTCCTTTTTGATTAAATACTTCTAAAACAGCATTTCTTTCATCATCTGTAATAGCTGAAGGAACATTATATCCTTCATTTGCCCAATCATTACTATTAGGATAAGCAGAACGAGTTGTTGCAGTTTGCTTAAATCCCCAAGTTTGGGTTGGACTTATCTTACCAAAAGCTTTTTCAAAAGCTTGTTCGTATTGTATTTCCTTATACTCTTGCATACTAAGTCCTTCTTCATGAGTACAAGATATAAGGAATAATCCTGTTAAAAATATTAATAATAGTTTTTTCATTTCTTCTTATTTTTAAATCTAGTTATAGGGTTTCTAGATACTAATTGTCCTCCTTGTTTATATTTTAAAGATTGATTAAATCTATCAACTTCATAATCTTTAATTCCATTATAACGTGCCAATGCTCTAGCTATATCTCCATAATCTCCGGATCTAGTTCCTCTAAATCTTCCAGAAATATTTAAAGCTTTCATAATATCATCTTGATTATATAGCCAGTGGTTTCTACTATTGTATTGACTGAACATATTTTTTAAATCATCAGCAATACCTTGATATTCAGGATTCTAATTATTCCATACAAAATCTACTAAACCTTGATAATTATTATTATTACCTAAAGCTGTTTTCAAATCTCTAGCAACAAAATTAGAACCATATCCTCCTGTATTTGATAAAGGTATATAAGTTGTTTTAATTGGTTTTTGAACAACTGCTTCAACTACATTTGGAATATTTTTTTCATTATCTAATCCCTACAATGTATCTTCATTTCTATAATCATTAGGCATAGAATTTAGTATCTTAGATAATGCTGCACTAGATTTATCTCCCCATTTATTATCTACAACTAATCCGGAATTTTTATTATAAGCATTGATTCCCTATTGCATTTTTTCTGCACTACTAGTATCAATACCTAACTAATCGAGATACATTAATTGTTGAGGTGTTAATTGATTTTTAGCATTATTGAAATCAGAATCCCATTGTTCTTTAGTTTTTAATGGACGTTTAGATACAACAATTGAAGGTTTAACTAGTGAAGAATTGTTTTTTGAATTTCCTGAAAAAGTACCTGAAACTTTTGTTAAATTAGGATTTTTTGATTTTTCTTCCTCCTTTTCATAAAATTTAATAAAGTCTTCTTTCTTTTTCTATTCGTTATAATTAGAAAATTCCTACTATCTTTTTTCAGAAGTTCGTCCTGGAATAACAAAATCTAATAACATATCTTTGCCTTTTTTTGTTGCTTTTTTTGTTGCCTTACCAAGTTGATTTACTACTACACCAGGAATACCACTAGCAAGATATGACGTAACATCATCAAAATCAATTCCCCATAAAGCCTTGACAATTTTTCTTCCCTATTTAAATCTCTAAACAGGATTTTTTGAAACTAATTTTTGCATAAATTTTGATTTTTTAACGTTAAAAAATTGAACTATCTACTTTTAACTACTAAAATATAAATTTAGTTCTAAAAATCAAAAATTATTCAAATTCATTAAAAATTAAACTGGAGGTTGTCTCCAGTTCAATACCCTTACCTTATTCCAGAGAAGGTAGTACTCTCCGCTCAGTTTTGTTAAGAGCTGGACCCAATCACCGATCGATTTACTGATAACTTAGCTTCGGCTGACCCAATCGTACCGCCTCAGAAGGTTGGTCGGACACAACCTTATTTTATAACTTTTCATCACTTAGTTGATAATTATTAGGAACACTAACAGTTGCTTGAAATTTTATGTCTTTCATACTACTACAACACTTACAACTTTAGTAGTTTCTTCAACGTAACCAGTAGATATTTTATCATTGTTTTCTGATTCAAAGATAACATGTCCTCTATCAACGCCAAAATGTCTTAGAGCATTCTCTATTTCAAAACCTTCTTGCACAGGTTCTTCAATAACACCAAACTGTGATACTCCTGTCTTAGTATCAACAATCATTACTGCTACTTTCTTCATAACTTTTGTAATTTAGTTAATATATCAAACAATATACCTATTATATTACTTTTTATCATCTTTATTTATTGTATTACAACCAGTATTATTTGTTTTTGATGTTACTTTAGAAAAAATTGTTGGAGTACAACCATAAGCAACCACTGTAGGTTCTATTGGTCTTGGAGAGATCCATGGATTTGGATTTGTAGGAATAGACCAAGGATCACTTGGATTAATAGGATTTGGAATAACTGGATTAACAGGAGCAGGAGAATCTGAATAATCTCTTTGTACGATAATTTCTGCTGCTTTCTCAGCTATTTTATCCGTAAGTTTATCTATATCTATTAGTTTTAATATTTTTTCTACTAATTTATCTTCAAATTCTTCTGTCATAAATATTTAATTAAATTATATTCTCTAAACAATATCTAATAGCTGCTTCACAAGCTAATTCGTATGAAACTTGGCTCTTTTCAGCTTCTTTTGTGTTCCATTTAAAAGTGTCAGCAGTATAAACAATCCATGAATATGAATTTCTATCTTCTCTTTTTTGGTCAGATATAAAAATAATACTAATAACAATGTTATATTTCTCTCTTAACCACTTCATAACCATTTGGAGAGTCGGGGCAGAATAGTCTATAGTTTGAAAATTCCAATTGAATTTATAGGATTCTTCAACTAAACCTCCTGCTTTATTATATCTCATTAAACAGTTTTCTGTAAATCCTTTCTCTTTTAAAAGTTTTGCTGTTTCAAAACTGACATAATCTTCTGTAATCATAGTTATTTCTCCTTTAACTTAATTACCAACTCTTCCAATTCCTTTTGTCTACGCTCTTTACAGAA
>CACZGA010000106.1 GCA_902780585.1 uncultured Erysipelotrichaceae bacterium
ACTCCATCAATATCTAACTCTTCTAAATAAGGTTTTAATCTTTTCTTAGTATTATTAGAACTAATAGTAACAATAAAATCTTTTTTTAATTTCTTAATTAATTTTTTTGTTTGTTCTGGACAAGTCTTATGAGATATCAATCCAAGAGTATTATCTAAATCAAAAACTAAGCAGCGAATTCCTTTTTCTTTTAAAGATTCATAATTAATATCAAATATTGTCTTTTGATAACAATTAGGTCTAAATATTCCCATAAAAATAACTCCTTTTAATTATTAACTCGTTGAGTAACCATATCCGTATCCATAGTTATTTTTTCAAAGGTATAACCATTTTCTTTTCCATAACGGATTATATCTCTTAATGCATCTCTTGTATAAGTTTTAATATCATGCATTAAAACCATATTAATTCTATCATATCTCAAACTATTAACAACATTATTATATATTTGATTAGCTGTAGGACTACCTCCAGCGGCATCACCACTACTTAAATTCCAATCATAATAACGGAAACCTCTATTAACTACTTCTTTTGTTAAACGAGACATTATACCATTAGAATACTTTCTACTTACAGTATTACTACTTCCCCCTGGAAAACGTATTATTTTACTCTCAAATCCCGTAATTCTTTTTACTCTTTCTTGTACAGCATATAAATCATTGAAATAAGCTTCATCAGAAGCATAAACCACTGCATAATCATGAGATGCTGTGTGTAACGCTACTGTATGTCCCTCATCATATTCTCTTTTAATTAGTTCATCAGGCCCCTTATTAGTAACAAAAAATGTTGCCTTTACGCCCTCTTCTTTTAAAACATTTAAGATAACATCAGTAGTTCCACTATTAGGTCCATCATCAAATGTTAAATAGATTATTCCTCTTCCTTTTTCTTTTACTCTAACATTTCTTTTAACTGAAGCCTTATTATGACTTTCATCTTCAACTGAATAAGTAATTTCATAATTACCAACTTGATTAGAATTAACTCCCCCATCAGCAACTACTTTAGATTGAATATTTGTATCACAATTATCACTAACAGTAACACCTTGATCTTCATAACCATTACCAACAAAGACAGATATATTATCTCCCCCATTTAAAGTAATTACAGGATCCTCTACATCCCCATAAATAATTTTTTTAGTAACACTCGTACAATTCTTACTTTTATCACACACTTTATAGGTAATAGAATCTTTCTTCTCTCCTATAACACTTTCTACCTTATCAGTTAAGTCTTTATCATAATCATCAGTAGCAACTATTTTCTCTGGAACAACATCACTACCTGGACATAGCATTAAATCAGAATCATCTACCTCTAATTTAGGTTTCTCTATATCTTTAACTATAACAGTCCTAATAATTCTTTTATGTAGAACTCCCTTTTTTACTTCATATATTACATCATAAGTACCAAGTTTATTAGAATCAACCTTTCCCTTAACCACAACATCAGAAGTAACATTTTTTCCTAAAAAAGAAGCATCATATCCCTTTTCACTATATTTTTTTTGATACCCTAAAATGACTTCCTTCTTACCCTTTAAATGAATTTGAGGTGTTAATAAAAACTCATAAATACAAAATGCTCCAACAAGTATTAAAAGCGCAATAAAAAAAGCCAAAACATTTTGTTTAGAAATATTTTTCTTTAGTTTCTTTTTATTATTTTTTTCTTTAGTACTCACACCCATCACTCTCTACCAAGATTATATAAAAAATTAAATAATTTGTAAAGATTCCATCTTACCCAAAAAAAACATATAAAATTACTTATATGTTTATCTTTTTATTTTATTTAACACCACTTTATATCCAGATAACAATATATTTTTATTAATAATAACTGCATAAATACAAACTACTAATAGATTAATAATATTTAAATATAAATTATTCTGATAATATAAAACAATAGCAAAAGTAAATAATATAATTGTCTTTATAATAAGACCTTTTTCAATAGTAATATTAATATATTTCTTTAAATCAATATGTCTATATACCATCATAATAAAATAAGATATAGCTGTAGATAAAGCTGCGGCATATAAACCTATTTTTCTAATAAATAATACATTAATAACTATATTAATAATTGCTCCTAAAACAGCTGTAAAAGCTACTTTTTCTGATAATTTCTTAGCTAAGTATACTTGACTATATAAACAAAGAGCAACGTTAAATACTGTACCTAATACTAGAAAAGGAATATATTGATAAGCCTCATTATATTGAGGATGAATAAATAATGGGAAAATAAATGGCATACAAGCAATCATACCAGCTCCCATAGAAGTAAATAATTTTATAACTGTATTAGTAATATCTGAAAAGAATTCATCTCTATCAGGACTATTAATATGTAATGCTGCACTCTCACTCCAACTTAAATTAAATACTCCTGTTAAACTAGAAATAATTGTAGGAAACTTATTACTAATAGCATACAATCCATTAGCCCCAGCCCCAAATACAAAAGCTATAATACTACGATCACTAGCATTAACTACCCACCAACTAATTCCATTAGGAATTAAAGGAATAGAATAACGATTCATATCTTTAATTAATTTCTTATCAACTAATGAAAAATCAATATAACTATACATCTTACACTTAAAGAATAAGTAAAGTGCACATATCATATTAGCTAAAGCCATAGAGAAAACCATACCCTCTGCCCCTCTATGAAAATAGCATATTAAAATAATATTAGAAA
>CACZGA010000107.1 GCA_902780585.1 uncultured Erysipelotrichaceae bacterium
ACAAAGCTATTAACGCTAAGAAAGCAAGAGAAGCTGCTAAGAGGGCAAGAGAAAAAGCAAGAGAGCAAGGAAAGAAAAAAGAAAAGGCTTTAAAATTTGATAGTAAACTTGCGGACTGCTATAGTGAAGATAGAGAAAAATGTGAAATTTATATTACAGAGGGTGATTCAGCATCAGGTAATCTTAAAACTGCTCGTAATAATGAATTTCAGGCTGTAATGCCTGTTCGTGGTAAAATTCTTAATACTCAAAAAGCTACATTAGATAAAATTCAAAAAAATGCAGAAATTATGACAATGATTGATGCTTTTGGTTTAAAGATTGATACTAAAACCATGAAGGTGACTTATGATAAAGATGAACTTCGTTATGGTAAGATTATCATCATGAGTGATGCTGATGTAGATGGAGCACATATTAAGAACTTATTTTATACCTTTATATGGAATTTTTGCCCAGAATTGATTTTAAATGGATATATTTATGCTGGAGTGCCTCCTCTTTATAAAATTACATTAGCAGGAAATAAAGGTTATAAATACCTTAAAAATGACGAAGAACTTGAACAATATAGAAAAACTAATACTGGAAATTATCAAGTAAATCGTATGAAGGGTTTAGGTGAGATGGATGTAGAACAAATTGAAGAGACTCTTACTGACCCTGCCAATAGAATTATTAAACAAATTATGATTGAAAATATAGATGAGACTGATAATCTTTTTGAAGACTTGATGGGAACTAGAATTGAACCTAGAAAAGCTTTTATAAAGGAACACAGTAAAGAGGCTGTTTATAATGCAGAATAAAATTAAAGAAAAAATTGTCAACATTCTAACTTCAGAACTATCTTATTCTTATTGTGATAATTGTAAGCATAATGATTATGAACAATATGGAGATAAATTTTGTATGGACTGTTATAGAAAATATCAAAATTGGGCACTATCTCCTGGTACAGCAGAAGAACTTGCAAATCAAATTATAAAAGAGGTATTTGATAATGTGGAATAAGAATATGATATTAATTGATAACCCTTATCATACCCCTACTAAACTTTATCCAAATAATCAATTCTGTCCTATGGGAATTATAAATCGTGAAAAATATTGTATACTACCATGTTTTTTTTATGACAGTGTTTATTGTACTTATTGGATAAGTAGTTATAATCAAGAGAAGGCGGCAAAGGAGTGGGAAGAATGTCAAATAGATTAATTGAAATGAATCAATGGGGTTCTATGATATATATTGGTAAATATAAAAAAGGTACTTATAGAAACTGGGGAGATTATGGAGTAGATTTAGATTCTTTAGCTATAGAATAGATAATGAAAAAATTATATTATTTTGAAGAAAATTTAGAACAATTAGAGGAAGATTTAAATAATAAATGTTTAAAGATGAAAAACAAAAATTGATTGACATAATGTTTGAAACAGGACTTATGATTCATAATCATCCATATTTTAAAGATAAAAACAATGAAGAAGTTTGTAATTGGATTAGTGAACAGTTAAAAAAATGTGGATTTAAAACAAAATCAGTGGGTTCTAGTTGGGGAGTATTAATCGATGACTAATGATTTAACAAAAGAATTAAGTACAAATTTTATAGAATATGCGGTCGCCGTTAAAGGAGGATCCCATGGGAAAACAGATTAAATATGAACCTGGTATGAAATTTAATATGCTAACTTTAATAGAACCTACAGGTGAAATTCGTAATGGTTGTAGAATTTGGAAATGTAAATGTTAGTGTGGAAATTATAAAGAAATATCTACCTCAAACATAAAAAGAACAAAAAGTTGTGGATGTGCTAGAGGACAAAATAAACTTGATATTAAACCAGGCGATAAATTTGGAAAATTAACTGTATTAGAAGAAATACCAGAAAGAGATAAAAAACGTAGAGTTCATTATAAATGTCAATGTGAATGTGGTAATATTACCACTCCAAATGCATCTGATTTAAAATCAGGAAATTCAACTTCCTGTGGAAAATGTACCCCTTTTTGGGATTATGTAAAATATCACGATTTAAAAAATCAACATTTTGGTAAACTTACTGCTTTAGAACCTGTTTTAGATAAATAGGATGAATGTTATTTAAATCAGAAAGGAAGAAGTTTATTTTGGCTTTGTCAATGTGAATGTGGTAATATAGTTAAAATTTCTGCAAATCATTTAACTCAAGGAAGAACCAGGTCTTGTGGATGTATGCTAGGCAAAGAATCTCAAGGATAGCAAGAAATTCGTTTTTTACTTGAATCGAATAATATTAATTTTAAACAAGAAATAACTTTTTAGGATTTAAAATTAATTAATAAATTAAGATTTGATTTTGGTATTTATAATGATAATAATGAACTTATTAGATTAATTGAATTTGATGGAGAACAGCATTATAAAAATCAAAACTTTTTTCAAGATTTGCAATATATAAAAAATAATGATAAAATAAAAAATGAATATTGTAAAAATAATAATATTTCTTTAGTAAGAATCCCATATTGGGAAAAAGATAAAATTACATTAGAAATGTTACTAGGAGATAAATATTTAATATGAATAAAATAGAAACAAATGATTTAACTAAAGAGTTAAGTGTAAACTTTATCGAATACGCAGT
>CACZGA010000108.1 GCA_902780585.1 uncultured Erysipelotrichaceae bacterium
CCTTTACGAGCTTCTTCACGAGCTTTACGAGCTGCTTCTCTGGCTATTTTACTTCTTAAACTTTTATTTATTATATCTGTTGCGATAGATTTATTTTCTTCTAAATAAGTTTGTAAGTTTTGAGTAACAATTTGTTCAACGGCATTCTTAGCTTGAGGGGTACCAAGTTTACCTTTAGTTTGCCCTTCAAATTGAAGAATTCCTTCAGGTACTTTTAGACTTATTACCGCAGTTAGCCCTTCTCTTACGTCACTACCTTCTAGAGCTTTATCTTTTTCTTTTACAAAGCCATTAGCTTTAGCATAATCATTAAATACTCTGGTTAAGGCACTTTTAAAACCTACTTCATGGCTTCCTCCATCAATTGTTTTAACGTTGTTTACGAAACTTACTATTTTTTCATTATAAGTATCAGTATATTGCATAGATACTTCTACTTCTATTTTATCTTTTTCACCACTAAAGGTTAATGTTTTATGAAGATCACCTTTATTTAGTTCTTCAACATACTCTTCTATACCTCTTTCATAATGAAATTTAGCATCTCTCTCATCTTCTTCATCTAGTACTTCAATGGTAATTCCCTTTAATAAAAATGCTGATTCTTGCATTCTTTCACAAATTGTTGTGTATGAAAAATGTGTAGTTGAAAATATTTCAGAGTCTGGCAAGAAACGGACTGTTGTTCCAGTACGGTTGGTAGTACCTATCTTCTTTAGAGGTACAGCAACATGACCACCATTCTCAAATCTTATATAGTGTTCTTCTTTATCATTCTTAATAGTTACTTCCATCCATTTAGATAAAGCATTAACAACACTAGCTCCTACACCATGAAGACCACCTGATACTTTATAGCCATCACTTTCAAATTTTCCTCCAGCATGTAATACAGTAAAAATTACTTCTGGAGTGCTTCTACCTGATTCATGCATACCAGTTGGTACTCCACGTCCATGATCTTCTATACTTACAGAACCATCTTTATGAAGAGTTATTTTAATATAGTCTCCAAAACCATTAATAGCTTCATCAACTGCATTATCTACAATCTCCCAAATTAAATGGTGTAATCCTCTTTTATCAGTAGAACCGATATACATACCAGGTCTTTTACGGACTGCTTCTAAGCCCTCTAATATTTTTATCGAAGATGCATCATATTTTCCAGTCATTAATTATCACTCCTACCTCATTCTCTTATATTATAGCCAATTTCTCTTTATTTTTCAACGAAGTTTTACTTTTGTTGACAAAAGAATTTTTTCGACAAAACAAAAGACTTGTTACCTAAGTAAAGCCTTTTTTATTCTCTTAACATCCTTATTGTAGCACACCTTTATTTATAATACAAATAAATTAACCCATTATACTATGTATTATTAATATGATTGTACAAATTAATATTACATATATACCAATCTTTTCTTTCTTATTAATTTTTTCTTTTAAGTACTTTCTACTAATATAATGAGTAATTACTGTATATAATGAACTAATAGGCGCAATTATAGAAATATTATTTAAGGTTAAAGCATATGAATAAGCTACATTACCTATTGGGGTTAAGCCACATCCTTTAATCATATCTTTACTTGGTTTATTAATCTTAGTTGAAGTTAGTATTAAATTAGTATAGAAGAAGATACTTGTTAAAGTATAAATTAATCCTTTATAGTAATATAAATCAAAGATTGTATATGCTCCTTGATAAGCACTTTTTTCAAAGTATGATGAAAAAGATACTAATAGCATATATAATACCGAAAATATTATACCTTTCTTTGGATTAGGAGCTTTCTTATCTTTAGAGGGGTTAATTGCTAGTATAATTATAGAAATAGAAATACATAGTACTAAGAATAAATCTAAGTGACTTGTTTTTTCTTTTAATAAGATTATTCCTAATAAAATATCTACTACCGGGTATGAAGCCATTATAGGACTAGTAACAGATAATTTACCATTATATTCAGCTATATTTACAACAAGAGATGCAAATAAATCAAAAAATATGATTGGTAAAACAGCTTTAAAAGTATTTATATTAAAAGTACCAAACAATGTCCTTTTAAAAATTAATACTACTCCTAAGTAAATAATACATCTTAAAAAGAATGTATATAAATAGACATTAGTATGATTATACTTTTTAGCTATTTTAGAATAATCTACTTCACCAATAGACCATATAAAAGCAACTATAATCGCAATTATAATTCCTAGCATATACATCTCTCCTACTCTATAATTATAACAAAAAAAGAAGAAATTCTAAATATTTTTTATTTCATCTTTTATTTTTAGAATATCTTCTGTTTTAATTAAATAAATAATCATTTGATAGCAATTATCATAATACTTTCTTAATTTATAATTAGTTAAGTTTTGATATTTCTTATCTATTTCCCCAGATACACCCATTTTAGTAATAATAGTTTTAATACTAGAAAATAAAGTTGAATTATAACCTTTATATTTATCTATATCTTTTAATAAATAATTATATAGTTTATCTAAGATAATTCTTTTCATCTTAATACCATTATTATTTTTACTTTTATAGGATAATAATAATTCCCCTATATCATCTGGTACAAGAGATAATAATTCTTCATAAGAAGTATCTTTTTCAATTAAGATAATTCTATCATCTAGGCTATAAGCTTCAAAATTATAAGATTCTAAAATAACAGGTATATTATGAGTAATAATACTTTTACATTTTATAGAATAAGTAGTATTATCAGAATACCTTTTAATATTATTTTGAACAAATTGCATATTTAAAATAAATTCTAAAAAATTAATAAATCCTTCTCTAGTAATCTTTTTAGTTTTTATATTAATACCAATACTATCTAAATATTCATAACAATCTAAGTATGTATCTCTATATTTCCAATTATGAAATATATATTCATTCATATATTCAAAGTAATTATAATCTTTCTTATCATATGAAATACATTTA
>CACZGA010000109.1 GCA_902780585.1 uncultured Erysipelotrichaceae bacterium
CCTTCTTTCTCTCTAACGAGATTTCAATATCTATTTCGTCTTTACTATTATTATGGAAAGCAAAAACAACGGAATCGCCAATCGTATATATTGTTTGAACAGAATCAATATTCAAACTGTCAAATATAGACTGACCATATACATTTACTGAAATTAAAAATGTTGTAAATAGAATCACTTTCTTCATTGTCATTTTTTCGTTCCTCCATTTGTTTTGTGAACAGTGTGAACAGGGGACGGTGATGTGAACCCTAAAAGTTTTTTGTCTAACTTTCGGGGTTCACATCAGTTTTTAATTCCTTCCCTTGCATCACATGGCAGATGCCCGTGCCGCTTTTCTCTCGCTTTTGTCGTAGCATAGAATGCTTGTTTACGTTATATAGCGCAAAGATACATATTTTTCTTGTTACCACCAAATATTCTTCATCAGAATAATTTTGTAATGCTTCATATCTACGTATTTTATCATTTTCTGGTTTTAGCCGATCTGATCTGTTCGTCTATTATTTCTTAATATTTTTTTGATTATAGATATTACAAATATACAAATGTACGCATAGAAATAAATAAATAGAGGTTCAAACCATAGTACTCGTTTGTGAGAAAAATTACCATTCGTGTCTATTGAATCAACAAATACAGTATTATAAAAGTATTTACATCCCAATTCTTCTATAATTACGGGTATAACTAATGAAATTGAACTAATTGCGAGAATCTTTAAGGGGCTCATCTTAAGTATATCTTCCAATTTTATCTTATGTAATATATAAAAGAACAAAGTATTGAAGACTACAAGTGTGCAAAGATTAAAGATAACCCCGGAAAAATAATAACTACCCGGAGATGCCCCATTTGTAGATACGAATAACGTAATAGAAGTTAAAACACTTCCAATTATATAGATTGTAAGTAATCTTTTTTTTATCATGTGAACAGGGGACTCCCCGTTCATATTGGGATGCCCCCGAAAGAGATTCCATTGTTGATTGTTTAGTCCATGCTGTCGTTCCATATTTTCTTGTTTTATGCGTTTCTGAAAGCAAAAATACAAACATATTTCCAAATGGCCAAATTATTTATGCTATAAATGTTCCGAGAAGTGTGAACGGGGGACCGTCCCCTGTTCACCCCATCAAAACCAGTTCCGGTGATTCTTCAAGAAGCCCTGTTCACCCTCCTTGATTTCTTTAGTCGCCACCAAATCCTCTCAAACGAGAATTTTTGTTAATCTGATAAACATACATGTAACCATCAGGATCTTGGTATTCTATAAAAAGACACAATTTCCAGAATCTGCGAGCTTTGGCCCAATCGGGAGATGCCTTGGACCACAACATAACTATATTTTGAAAAATCAAACTTCATTGCTTTTGTAATGTCTTTACCATCATAAAAAAAAGTGGCAGACTCAAGAAACTCTTTTTCAGTATGAAAAACTCTATATCCGTTAGGATAGAAGCCTTCCCCACCTACAAGTTTTATTCTTTTATAGTCGGAATAATCAACTTCAAATTGATAAAAGAATCCGACTATTAGTACTATTATGGAGATGATCGAAAAAACAATTCCTATTTTCTTATAATGTTTAACCATACTAATCTTCTTTTCTTTATTATCTATGAATATATGTCCATCTTCCTCCATTTGCCGGATATGGTTTAAGATAATTATTAGACCAGAAAATCACAGGGACAGGTTTTTGATTCCTTCCCTTGCATCACATGGCAGATGCCCGTGCCGCTTTTCTCTCGCTTTTGTCGTAGCATAGAATGCTTGTTCTTCTTATACAGCGCAAAGATATACATAAATCTTGTTACCAACAAATATTCTTCATATAAATGAATCAAAGAACGTCCCTTCTATGTTTTCATTTCTCATCCAAAGAGTCAAAGAAGGTATCGCTATATTCACTGTTGGGATTTGTTGGCAGGCACAGTAAGAACAACAGAATCCAAGTGCCCACCGCAGGAACAAAAGATACCAGCATCCAGAAACCAGACCGGCCAGAATCATGGAGCCTTCTCACAGTGACTGCCGCTAATGGAAATAAGTAGAGGATGATATAGGCCAGTATAAAGATACATACAATAAAGTCCCATGGTTGTGTTAAGTTTATATAAGCGACATGACCGACACGATGCCCAGAAGATATATCCTTAACTGTACCATAATTAAAAAGAACAATATAGGATATAACAAACACACAAATGCCCAAAAGCAAGCCAAACAGGATGAATCCCCAGAATTCTTTTCTGGTAGCGCAAGAACCGTAGTCACTGAATTTTTTTACGGTTTCCCATATAGACGAAATATATTCTTTTATCATATCACAAGAGTATTTAGGACGGAACCTGACTGATTCTATAAATCATTGCAATTCCTTTACAAGAAATCCTTACATTCAAACGGTATGATTAATGTCGTGTCTTTTCTAACCAACTTTATATCAATTCTACCTGAATCTTTTATTAGTATGTCTCCTTTTCTGCAATAAGTATCTAAATGCCAGAAAGGCTCGATATGCATAACTGTATCTTTACTGTTCGTACCTAATTTTCCATAAACATGAAAAATATGATGAGATGCAACTACAAGGGAGTCTATTTGGATGTTGTACGCATCTCCTATAAAATCCTCTTTTATCATTAAGCAGGTTACACAATTGGAAAATATAAAAGGAATACAAATGATTAATAGAAATTTTCTCATATTAGAAAGATATTATTGGTTTTGAAAGAGACGAGTTGCTATAAACACCTGGAATCATAGGGACAGGTTTTTGATTCCTTCCCTTGCATCACATGGCAGATGCCCGTTTTGCTTTTCTTTCTCACTATATTGTTTGTTGAATGAAGATTCATAAATAATATTTTGTTTGTTGCAAAAGTAGGGATTTAAATCCAATTCTCCAAATAATGTAGTTAACAAAACTACACAAAATGATTCACTCCCGATGGAATGGATGAAATTAAAAGTGGGCAAGTGCCTTTCCCCGACCCTGCGGGGAATCAAAAACCTGTCCCTGTGATTTTCTGAGTCAAAGAACCGTCCCTGTGATTCATTCCAAAATCTTGTTGATTCTTTTATCTTCCTTCCTGATAAAATACTGGTAAAACCCCCTGTCATCATAACATTTAATTGCAATTATTTCCGCATTCCCAGTGTCAATAATGAAATATGGAACGAGGTTAAGAGCATTAGGACGTGAAAAGTCTAAACCATAATGTCGAGTAAATAATTCAAGCAAAAATTGTTCATTTAAAATCTGTGATGATATATCAATATTAATATAGCCAGGTTTAACATGGTTTTTCTTGTATTCTCTTTTTACCTGATAACTATCTAAACCATATTTGTCCAATAAATCGGTAACAACTTTTGAACTTTCCCAATATTGAATGACAATACGAGCCTGACTAATAGGGATTTCCATAAGGCGCCGAATAGTGAAGAGAACTCTTTGCTTGCTTGATAAGTAGTCCATGATGCACGCATGATAGGCTATTCCAGTTCTAAACTTCCGTTTAAACACCTTTTGCCAAAAATCATCATTGTAGATTGCTTTATCCATGATCTTTATCTATTTTTTATATATATAACAAAATCACAGGGACAGGTTTTTGATTCCTTCCCTTGCATCACATGGCAGATGCCCGTGCCGCTTTTCTCCCGCTTTTGTCGTGGCATAGAATGCTTGTTCTTCTTATACAGCGCAAAGATATACATATATCTCTTTACTTCCAAATAATCGGGAAAGAAAATGAATCAA
>CACZGA010000110.1 GCA_902780585.1 uncultured Erysipelotrichaceae bacterium
AAATAAAAAAGGAAAATAAAAAATTTAATTTAAAACAAGACATTAAGCGACCATAATGTTAAAACCAATCGGAAGGAATAGGCCAATAGGATGACCGTCATTACTGTCACTTGCAGTTACATCATCATAATTACCAAGACGGATATCTCTATCACCACCGGCGCTATTATCCTCAACAGTGCCATTATCCTCAGAAGTACCATTATCCATTACAGACCCAGAAGTATTGCTTACATTGGTAACATTACCTATAGGGGCAGTATTTATATCAGTGCTATTTTTAATAGGCAGATTGGTTTTAACGGCTTTAATGACTATTTTAGATTTTCCAGAAATAATATACTTATGATTAGCTGGAGTGATGGTCACATTATGTGTTCCCACATCCAAGACCCTAGTATTGAACTGAGCAACACCATTCTTGTTTGTTTTAATCACATAATTATTAGATTTCTTAGCTGAAGTGACCTTAATATTGATTTTTACTCCTTTCAATGTTTTATTGGTCTTTTTATTCTTTAAAGTGATTTTCAAGTAATTGGTATTGTTGAAATCAGCTGTAACTTTAGGGGCAGTGACCTTTGTATTGGTTTTGATTAACTTGTCAATGTTTCCAAATTTGTGAATACCCAATAGCTTTTTATTAGGAGTTTTAAAAAGCTTGTTTTTATTAAAGAAAGTTTTCTTGAATAAAACATGATCCTTTAGATGAGAGGTATGTCTACCAACAAGATTTCCCTTATCATTTGACCCATAAACCTCTACTGTGGAATATGTTTTATAGTTTTTTGAAGCCCTTTTATAATGATAAGTCATTATATTTCTTCTGTTAACTCCAAAATGGTCTGTAGCCGCAATTTTATGTGCTGCTGTAACAGGATCGGTTGAAAATTTCTTGAATTTTCCACAACGGAAACTGGATCTTATATTTGGTACATCCAAATATTCCCCTTTTTTCAGCTTACCTTTAATTATCTTATTCTTCCAAATCACAGCATATCTTCCATTTGGAGCTACAATGGCAAAATGACCTGTAGGTAACCGTGATTCAACCCTTTTAATAGCTTTAAGATTGGAATTTTTCATTGAATTGGTGGAAACAATCTTCCCTGCAAGATTTTCAATTTTCTTATTGACTGTTGGATTGTCCCAACCACCGGTTCCCATCATCCATCCGTCGGAAGTGACAATAGCATGGAAGAAATAGGTTCCTGTGAGTTTATACTGCTTAACGGCATACCTACCATGCCATTTTTGGGCAACAACATATAACTTTGCCGCATAAGTGGAGTCTCTTCTAAACGCAATTGCACTTTCATTTTCACTTACATAAACATAAATGGAAGAACAACCCATTTCTGCTGTTTTTTTAACTTTTAGAACTGCCTTATTCTTCAAATTCTTGTACTCTAAATACTTTTTCTCATTAGTCTCATTTAAAAAAGTGTAAACATCATATGAGCCAACTTTAAAATTCTTGTTTAAGTGAGCAATGCCTTTCCTATTAGTTAAGGAATAATATTTTTTATATTTGGTCTTAGAAGAATAAACCTTAAATAAAACCTTAACTCCATCAATAGGATATTTAGTGATACTATTTATTACTTTAGCTGTGAAGAACAAATCAGATTTGTAATATGTACTGTAATTTTTTGTTTTAATGGACAAAGGAGTTTTTTTAATGGTTATTTTAGTGTTAAAACTTGTTTTTTCATAAGTATCATCACCGACAAAAATTAGTTTTACATTGTAATTGCCGGGGTTGAGATTAAGTAAAAACCTAATGTTTCCATTATTGTCGGTTTTTTTAACAAATGTTTTCCCATTAAGCAATATTTTAACCTGTTTATTCTTTAAGACATTGTTATTTGAATCTTTTAAAGAAATATTTAAATTAGCTTTTTCCTTATAATAAGCACTTACTTTCTTTGCATTGATTCTAGTTCCAATTTTTGAATTATCATATTTGGATGGCATGTTTAAAGTATTTAACTCTGAAGAATTGTCACTGAAAGAGCCATCATTGTCTACAATGCTTTTATCTTGAATATCTTCCAGAGAAATTGGAGAATCTGTATTTGAAGAATCATCAGAAGCGGAAGAAACAGAACTAATTCCTACACCATTAGATAAATCATTATCTGAATCATCCAGCGATGAGCTACTGAAATCATCAGAAGCTGAAGCACATCCCATGCTTATAATAAAAACAAAAAATATAGAAACTAATATCCATCTATTCTTATAAAGCAAAAAATCACCACATTGATTTTTTTTACCCTCATCACTACATTTAACAAATTATTTTTCTAATATAAGTATGTATCTATACATTATTTAATATAGTTTACTAAATAATTTTTAAGAAAAATTTTCTTTTATACTGACTTTTTAACTAAATCAAATCAATAAACAAACTATTAAAAAGGAGAATTTATATATTATTATAATAGATTAAATTATGTAAAGATATGCAAAGATATGCAAAAAAATAGCATTTCTTTTGGGCCTATAGTCTAGTCAGGATTATGACGTGGGACTTCGGATCCCAAGGTCGGGGGTTCAAATCCCCCTAGGTCCGTTT
>CACZGA010000111.1 GCA_902780585.1 uncultured Erysipelotrichaceae bacterium
AAGATTGTACTGCAATAGTTTATGTCAATTGGGTACATGATTAAGATAAAGATACAATTATTTGTATCTTTTCTTATTTTTTGATATTCTATTATTAATTATGAAAAACTAGGAGTAGAATTACCAGGAAATGCAGGAATAAAAGTATCTACTGGTGAAAAAGGTTCTAGAGGATATCTAAAAGCTGATTTAATCAAGCCTTTTTAGATGCAATCTGGAATAGTACAGATCCAGGCAAAGAAAAACTGAAAAAAGAGTAGATAGGCTCTACAAATTATGAACTAATCGAAATATAATAACCAAGATTAATTTCTTGGTTTTTTATTAGGCCTTTTTATCTAAATCTATTTATGATTATCCTTTAAAATAATTATGGAAGTATCAAGAATTATTATAATAAAAATAGGACATTAGAGTATTAATCTATGTTATAATGAAAAAGGTGAGAGATATGGAAAAAAGAAAAACTAAAAAAGAAATTGTTAAAATGCTTTTAAAAAATAATGAATTAGAAGAACAAGACTTATTAATTGATCAACCAATTAGTATTGATGTTGATAAACAAGAAGAAGCTAAAATGACCAGAGGAGATAGAATTGCTGATAAAGTAAGTGAAATTGCTGGTTCATGGGGCTTTATTCTAGGCTTCTCATCTTTTTTAATCTTTTGGGTTATATTAAACTCTGTTATTTTAAAAGGAGAACTTCAAATAGATGAATATCCCTTTATATTACTAAATCTATTATTATCTTGTCTGGCAGCACTTCAAGCACCAGTAATTATGATGAGTCAAAATAGACAAGCTGCTAAAGACAGTTTAAGAAATCAAAATGATTATCGTACCGATTTAAAAAGTGAATTAATCTTAGAAGATTTACATACTAAAATGCAAGAAATCTTAAGAAATCAAAGAAAAATTCTTAGAATTATAGATTCTGAAGAAGATAATAAATAATAATAGAAAGTAGTAGGTGGGATTATGAAAAAAGGATTTGATAATGAAAAGTATGTAAAAATACAAAGTAAAAAAATAAAAAATTATATCTAGAAGTAGGGGGAAAATTATTTGATGATTCTCATGCTGCTAGAGTATTACCAGGCTTTAAAAATGATGTAAAAATCAGTATGTTCCAAGAATTAAAAAAAGACTTAGAAATAATTTTCTGTATAAATGCCGGTGACATTGAAAGAAATAAAACAAGAGGCGAATATGGTATTACTTATGACCAAGAAATAACTAGATTAGTAAATGAATCTAAGAAAATGGGCTTTTCTGTTAATTGTGTAGTAATTACTTTATATAAGAATCAAGTAAGTGTTGACAAATTTATCAAAAAATTAAATAGAAATGGTATTAAAACTTATATACATACTTTTACAAAAGGATACCCAACTGATGTAAATACTATTGTAAGTGAAGAAGGGTATGGAGCAAATCCTTATATAGAAACAACTAAAAGATTAATCTTAGTAAACGCACCTGGTCCAGGATCTGGAAAATTAGCTACTTGTCTTTCCCAAGTCTATCATGAACATAAAAGAGGAGTTAATGCAGGTTATGCTAAGTTTGAAACATTCCCAGTTTGGAACTTACCTTTAAAACATCCTGTTAATTTAGCTTATGAAGCTTCTACAGCTGATTTAAAAGATGTTAATATGATAGATCCATTCCACCTAGAAAAGTATGGAGAAACAGCTATTAACTATAATAGAGATATAGAAGCCTTCCCAATATTAAAAAGTATTTTAAGTAAGATATCCAAAAAAGATTTATACTTCTCCCCAACAGATATGGGAGTTAATATGGTAGGATTCTGTATTAAAGATAATAAATTAGTAGAAGAAGCCTCTAAAAAAGAAATAGTAAGAAGATACTATAACGAAAAAATAAATTATAAGATGGGTCTATGTGATGAAGATACTTACAAAAGAGTAAAACTATTAATGAATGAATTAAACATAGATGAAACATACTTAGACGTTATAAAGCCAGCTTTAGCAAAAAAACAAAAAGAGAATGGTACCCCTGTAATTGCTATGAAAGTAGGTAAGAAGATAATTACTGGTAAACAAACAGATTTATTAACACCAGCTGGTAGTGTAGTATTAAATGCTATTAAAGCCCTAAGTAAAATCCCCGATGATATCTATTTATTATCTCCAACTACCTTAGAACCAATTCTAAATATGAAAAAAGAGTTAGGTATAGAATCTAGACTAACTTTATCAGAAGTATTAACTGCTCTAAGTATATGTTCTGTAACTAATCCAGTAGCAGCCTTTATCAGAAGTATTAACTGCTCTAAGTATATGTTCTGTAACTAATCCAGTAGCAGCCACAGCCATGTCGAATTTAAAAAAATTAAAAGGTTCAGAAGCTCATGCTACATATATAGTTACAGGTAGTGATATGAGAAAATTAAAAAATTTAAAAATCAATCTAACTTGTGAAGATGAATTTTTAGAAGACGTTTAGTCTTCTTTTTCTTTACTAAATAATGAATAAATGCTATAATAAAGCAGCAATGGGGTGATATTATGGAATTTTTTAATAATGGTGTAATTATAATTGGTGTGGAAAGCACTAAAGATAATGCCCTAAGTTCGTTAAATGAATGTAGAGAATTAATTCTTTCTTCAAGTGAAATAAATGAAGAATTAATTCAACAAATAAAAAAACAAAGACAGGATATTCTTACTAATCTAAATGAATCCCAAAATTTTCTTTATTTATATAATCAGGGTTACAGTCTTGATTGTGATATAGCAAAAAATTTAATAGCAATAGATGGTTCTATGAGATTTTTTCTTTCTCTAATGGATGGAGTTCTTGCTGGATTTATTATAAATAGGTTCCCACAAATGTCAGTACCAGCAGTAGTAATCTCTGGTGGGTTCTTAGCGGGAATTATAATATGGGATAAAAAAGACCAAGACTTAAAAAAATCAATTAGTAAAGACATAATAGGTGTTGGACATGCCATGGATTCTCTAGAGGCTTTTGTAGATACCTATAGAGAAGACGAAGCACATGCAAGAAAAAAAATTGATGATATTATAAACAATCCAAATGCCACAAAGAAAAAAGAAACTTTGCTACAAATAATGGATAATTCAATAGAATCATTAAAGGAAAAGAAAGATACAAAGGAAACTCTAGAAGACTTAATGGAATCTTTTACAGAAAGTGGGGCAACAAATTGTGTTAATCTTATTGCCAAAGCTCTAAGTGATAGTGTAGAAATACAGTTAGAAAAAAAGCCACAAGCTCTAGAGACATTATTATTTTCAATTATAAATTGTGAAAGACCTATCCTTAAAAATACAAAGGAATTGTATGATTATTGCTATGGAAAAGGGACTACTTATTTTGAGAAATATGTAAGAGCTCTATTAATAAAAGAAAGACAAACCCCACCTCAAGAGGTATCAACATCTACTCATAGTTTTTATAGCCCACAACTTCCATTAAATTATATTCAACAAGCAGAGCCATATGTTCCACTTGAAGAAACACTATTACTAGAATCTTATAATAATGCTCTATCAGAGTTTCAAGAATTAATAAAATTTATTGAACCAAGATTTATAAAATTAAATCAAGAAATAAACAAAGTAGTTTCTAAAAAAACAACTCCAGAAGAAAAAATTGAAGAAATAAAAGAATTAGTAAGAAGCTTAGTAAAAGAATTAGAAGATACATATTTAAATAATAACTCCAAGAAACAAGCAATAAAAGTACCTAAAACTTCTTAATCAAGGAGTATTTAAATGGCAACGATATTAGAGGCAAAAAAAGCAGAAGTAGAAAGGGTACAAGCTAAAGTCAGAGAAAAAATAAACAGATTGGTCCCAATAACTACAGAATTAATAGTAGAATTTCATCCAACAAGAAAAGAAGGACTATCAGAAGAAGAGTATCAAATAGATTTTACCAATATGCAGTTATCAATAATAGAGATAGTAAGAGAATACAAAGAAATACTTATGCAAAAAGTAATGTTATACTACAACGAACATATAATTGAACCAAAAAGAAAAATGCCCTCAATAATAAAAAAACAAGAAAGAGCTGTAGAGAAGCAATACACAGAATCTGTAGGAGGTATAGCTGGTTTTATGACTGCTATTGCTTTATTGGCACCTACAGGAATTCTAAACCTAGAGTCTCTTCCAGAAAACTTAGTAATTTGTTTATTATGGTCAAGCCTTTTACTTAGATTATACGACCAAAAAGAGACTCGTTATAAACAGTCTAAAGAACTCTGTGAAGGTTATGAAGATTTACAAATATCTTTCTTTGAATATATAGAACGATTAAAACAAGAATACAGAAATACAAACAACGAGCTAGATATTTTAGAAGAAAAAGCCAAAAGAGGGCAAAATATATTAGAAGAATTAATGGACTTAATAGTATCACTAACTAAATGGTATAGTGAAGAACCACAAAAACAAAATAAAAAAGTGTAGATTATACACTTTTTTATATGCCTAATAATACACCAGCTATTTTAAAGTAAATTAGTAAGGAACAAGCGTCTACAATTGTAGTAATAAATGGGCTTGCCATTACTGCCGGGTCAAAACCAATTCTTTTAGCAAGTATTGGTAGGGAACAACCTACAAATTTAGCAAATATAATAGTCATACACAAAGTAGAACAAACAACTATCGCTATATTCATACCAACTTGATCAATAACTAATAATTTAATAAAGTTACAAAATGCTAAAGTAACTCCACATAACAATGCCACTCTAATTTCTTTCCAAATAACTTTTAAAGTATCTTTATATTCAATCTCATCAAGTGATAGA
>CACZGA010000112.1 GCA_902780585.1 uncultured Erysipelotrichaceae bacterium
TTTATAGAAGAAAAAGGTAAAATGAGACCAAATCTTCCTTATGATATAGATGGTGTAGTTATTAAAGTAAATGATATTTCCGAACAACAACGCCTAGGTTATACAGCTAAATATCCTAAATGGGCTACAGCTTATAAATTTCCAGCCGAAGAAGTTCTAACAAAATTAACTGATATTATATTTACAGTAGGAAGAACTGGTCAAATTACACCAAATGCTGTCTTAGAACCTGTTATCGTAGCTGGAAGTACTATTTCTCGTGCCACTCTTCATAATGAAGATTATGTTAAAGAAAAAGATTTAAAAATAGGAGATATCGTCTCAATTAGAAAAGCAGGGGATGTTATACCTGAAGTAGTAGAGAGAAAGATTGAAAGAAGAACTGGTAAAGAAAAAGATTTTGTTATGATAACAAATTGTCCAATGTGTAATACGCCATTAATAAAAAAAGAAGGCCAAGTAGATTACTATTGCCCTAATGATAAATGCCCTGCCAGACATATCGAAGGCTTAATTCACTTTGTATCTAGAAACGCTATGAATATAGATGGTCTAGGAGATCGTATTATGGAAGACTTCTATAACTTTGGATTTATTGGTAATATAGCCGATATTTATTCCTTAAAAAATCATGAAACCGACTTAATTCGTTTAGAAGGTTTTGGCGATAAATCAGTAACAAACTTATTAGAAGCCATTGAAAATAGTAAAGGAAATTCCCTAGAAAGACTAATATTTGCTTTAGGTATACCTCATGTAGGTGAAAAGACCGCTAAAGTTTTAGCCGCAACTCTAGGTACTATGGAAAACTTAGAAAACGCAACTATTGAAGAACTAACAAATATTCCAGATATTGGAGAAATAATTGCCAAAAGTATAATTAGCTACTTCAATAATCCTAATAATAGTGCCATAGTAGAAGAACTAAAAGAATTAGGTTTAAATATGAATTATCTAGGACAAAAAGCTACTGAAAATGAATTGTTTACAGGCAAAACATTTGTCTTAACTGGTTCTCTACAGTCATTTACCAGAGATGAAGCTAAAGAAAAAATAGAATCTTTAGGAGGAAAAACAGTAGACTCTGTTTCTAAAAAAACATCCGTTGTCATTGTAGGAGAAGCTCCAGGAAGTAAATATGATAAAGCCCTAAAACTAGGTATAGAAATATGGACTGAAGAAGATTTAAAAGAGAAATTATCAGAATAAGGAGTATATATGAAAAAGTATAAAAAAAGAATTATTATTGGTGTTCTTTCTTTCTTTATAATTGTCTTAATAATAACAACTAATATTGCCCATAGAGCTAATAAAAAAGAAGAAGAAGTAAAAGAAATAGAAAAGAAAATGGCTGATACTATGACTATTACTTGTATTAATGAAAATGGTAATGATGGTGTAGTTCAAACAGAAATAGTCTACATAGAGCAAGGTAAATTAATTACTAGAACTAATAAATATGAATGGTCTAAGCCTGAACCAAAAGAAAAGACTTGTGAATACTATACGCTAATGACCGAAAAATTAAATGCCTTAGCAGGCATAACAGGTAGTGTTTATTGTAATGACGCTAAGACTAGTGGTAATGCTCAAATTGTATATAAAATCTCAGAAATTAATAAAGAAGATGTAAAGTTAAAACAATTTGATTATTTAGATGAAGATAATATGTTTGATTCAAACTCTTGGAAATACTACATGGAAAACAGTAAATATAAGTGTTCAATTCAGTAAAGGTTTACAAATCCTAATAAAAATGGTATAATACGCAACATAGATAAGGGGATGATTTCGTGTATAGCAGTAAACCAAATAAAGATGGCAATACAGAAATGACTTTGGCTGAAAAAGAAGAAGAAATCAGAGATTATTATGATGACGATGAAGAATTAGAAGAATATGAAGATGAATTAGAAAGAGTCGCAACTTCTATGAGAAATATTGATATCTTCTTTACTATCTTAATTATTATAATAGTCCTAATTGGCATAGATTCTATTGCGGTAGATAGTTTTAATAAAGGACCATTCTTTGCTATACCGCTTGTTTCTCATGATGATGGTGGTACAAAAGAATATTATGGTTTAGGTTATAAAGTAATAAAATATAATCAAACTCAAGGTAGAAGAGATAAAGAAATAGGCCTATGGTCCTTAAAATATAATACAGAACCATTAGATATTGAAGATAAGGATATTATTAATGAAGCTAATCCATATGAAAAATATCGTAAAAAATTTGTTCGTATTACCGCAACACTACAGGAAATAGATAAATCTAATCATAGAATAATAATGAAAAATAATAATACTTTAACTACAGTATGCCAAATAGTTGAAGATCAAAAAGATATAAGTAATTTAGAAATAGGTAAGGAAACTACTGTTATTGGAACAGTAACAGATTATTTATATGATACAGAAACTACCGAAGAACAATTATTTATAAATGACTGCTTTGCAGAACAATAAGAATGCAAGAAAAGCATTCTTTTCTTTTGGAATTATGATATAATAAAAAAGCTATCTAGAGAAGAACTATTACATGTTGCGAATCTCGCAAGAATTGAATTAACAGAAGAAGAAATTGAAAAATTCCAAGTTCAATTAAAACAATTATTGGATGATGTAGAAAAAATTAATGCAGTAGAAGGATATGATGATAATATTCTAATTGCTTGTTGGGATAATAATGCAGAGTTAAGAAAAGATGTACCCGGAGAAATGTTAGATCCAAAAGAGGTATTAGAAAATGCTCCTAGAAAGAGTGGTAATTATATCGCTGTTCCCGTAGTAATAAGTGGAGGTGAAGGAGCATAATGAAATATAAAGGTATGGGTATTGAAGAAATACATAAATTATTAAAAGAAAAAAAGATTAAACCAATAGATTTAGTAGAAGAAGCATTTAAGAGTATTGAAGAAAGTGGCCTTAATGCTTATATAACTCTTAATAAAGAAGAAGCAATTAAAGAGGCAAAAGAACTAGAAAATAAGGAAGTAGATAACTTATTATTTGGTCTTCCTATTGCTGTTAAAGATAATATTGTAACAAAAGGATTAAGAACAACATGTGCTTCTCATATATTAGATAATTTTATTCCCATATATGATGCTACTGTAGTAGAAAAGATTAAGGCTAAACATATGATTATCATAGGCAAAACAAATATGGATGAATTTGCTATGGGAGTTAGTTCTAGAACCAGTTATTTTGGCCCACCTAGAAATCCATGGAATAAAGAAAAAATCTGTGGAGGATCATCAGGAGGATCAGCAGCAACTATAGCGAACAGAGATGTTTTATTTGCTTTAGGAAGTGATACTGGAGGTTCAATTAGACAACCAGCAAGTTATACAGGTATAGTAGGAATGAAACCAACATATGGAAGAGTATCACGCTATGGATTAATAGCATTTGCCTCAAGTCTAGATCAAATAGGTTCAATGACTAAAAATGTTTATGAAAATGCACTACTACTAAATGCCATAGTAGGAAAAGATGAAAAAGATTTAACTTCTACTAAAAAAGATGAAGAAGATTTTACTCGTCTAATAGGAAAAAGTATAAAAGGAATGAAAATAGCAATTCCTAATTTCTTAATGGGAGATATTGTCTCAGACGTAGTAAAAGAAAAAATTAAAGATACTATAAAATTACTAGAAAAAAATGGCATTAAAGTAGATTATATAGATATTAAATATATTGAAAATGCCGTTACTCTATATCAAATTATTGCTATGGGAGAAGCAAGCTCCAATCTAGCTAGATATGATGGAATTCGTTATGGATATTCACATGAAAACCCTAAAGATATAGATGAATTATGCTTTAAAACAAGATCTGAAGGTTTTGGCGATGAAGTAAAAAGAAGAATAATGGTTGGATCATACCTACTAAGTGGAGAAAATGCAAAAATTTACTATAATAAAGCCTTATCTATTAGAGACGATATGAGAAAGGAATTTAAAAAAGCCTTTGAAAAATATGATCTTATTATTGGTCCAACTACAGTCACTACAGCTTATGATTTAGATGATCCAATGGATGATCCAAGAAAAAGTTTCATGGATGATATCTTAGTAATGCCAGTAAATATGGCAGGATTGCCAGGAATGAATATACCTGTAGGATTTGATCAAAATCATATGCCTATTGGTATGCAAATAATTGGAAATTCCTTTGAAGAAGCTAAAATGTATCAATTAGCAAGTTTCATTGAAAAAGAATTAAACTTAGATTTAAACCCATGGAAAGGAGAAGAACATGAGTAATTATATACCCACAATTGGTGTAGAAGTACACTTAGAATTAAAAACTAAGACAAAAATATTCTCTAATTCCATCAATGGCTATGGAAGAATGGCTAATTCCCTTACTAATGTAATTGATTTAGGTTATCCAGGAACTCTTCCAACTTTAAATGAAGAAGTAATTAATATTGGTATTAAAGCTGCCACTATCTTAAATTGTAAGATAAGAAGACAAATGCACTTTGATAGAAAAAATTACTTTTATCCAGACAACCCAAAGAATTATCAAATTACCCAATCAAGAACTCCAATCGGTTATGATGGC
>CACZGA010000113.1 GCA_902780585.1 uncultured Erysipelotrichaceae bacterium
CGTCAAAGCCAACTAATTGTATTTCTTTAACATTTAAGTCTTTTAATATATTTAATATAATCAGAAGAGAGTTATCTGAAATTCCAGATTCTCTTGATAGAGAATTACTATAATCAAATATTAATTCATTTTCTGCTTGATCAGTTTTAATATTTGATGTTAACAATGTTAAATTACTTTTTTTGCGAAACTCTTTATATCTTTTTTTATTACTATAAAAAGTTGCATCTGTATAAAACATGTCAATACCATTAATGGCTATTGAAAAAATATTATCTTCGGATAATAATTCTTCAATTTGATCTCGATAATTAATAATACTTCTACCAGGCCCAATTAATACTACTTTCTTTCCTGATACAAGTTTTTCTAATTCTTTTCTAGATTCTTTATCATCAACACTTTTTTCATTATATATACTATATAATTCTTCAGCATATTCTCTATCAAATTCTATTTTTTTATTTTCTGAAATCATTTTTATTAAATTATTTATATCTACTGAATGTAATGTTTTTCTTTCTAAAAATAGAATTATATATGATGGATGTATTCCATTAATGGCATAAATAATATGGCAGAGAATATCCCCAATCATGTTCTTCTTTTATTTTAGATATTATATTATCTGAAGCTTCTAATAATGGTTCTAATTTATATTTTTTTCCATATCTAGTATTTAAGTAATTAGCAAGTAATTCTGTTGGCAAGTTGCCTGCTCCTCTTCCCATTCCTAATAGTGAGGTATCTATTTCTACATCTCTATTTTCAGATATAGTGTCTAGGAAAGTAATAGCATTGGCAAAAGCTGTTTGAAGATTATTATGAAGATGAATACCTATTTTGATATTTTCTCTTAAAACCTCATCAAATATCTTTGTTACTCTTCTGGTATCTTCTGGTGTCATTTGACCAAAAGTATCAACTATTGCAATACACTCCACATCTAAATCATTAAGTTCTTTTAACATTTTTTTTATTTCTTCTTCTGTATACGACATTATTGAAGTTGGTTGAAGAAACAATTTATATCCTTTTTCTTTTATTTTTTTTGCATATTCAATTGCTTTTTGCAAACTTTTTTTATGAAAAGACATTCTTATTGTATCTATTTTTCCACCTGTATTTTCAGGTAAATTTTCTATTTTATATTTTTCACCTAATAGCATTAATGTATAAGAATTATCTGGCGCAAGAAGGGGTTCTGCTTGTTTCATGGATAAAAACTCTGTTTTATTCTTATCATATTCTATATTATCCATTAAATATCCACATTCAATTATGTCGATTTTTGCAGATTTTAAATATTTAATTAATTTCTTGATGTTTTTTTCACCAAAATTATTTTCGTTAATATATCCCCCATCACGTAGAGTACAGTCTAATATCATGATGCTTCCCATTATATCCACCCTCTATCACAATAAAAGTGTATCATACACAATATCAATAAACAAGTTTTTTCATCCCATTTTGTTTATTTATAAAGAAAAAAAGTCCTACTAAGAGGACTTAATTATAGAATATGCTTAAATCTACATTACCATTAATTCCTGGTAATTTTCCTTTACTAGTATATTGCCATTTACCATAATTACCTGGTCTTTCAGTGACTGAATAATTTGCTATCCAGTCTATATATTGGTGGATATATGCAGTGTTTAAGGCTGTATTGGCATAGTATGTATATGTATATATTTTGGAAAATGGCAATACATCTACAAAACCTCTTACTATTCCTTCATATAATTGAGGTGTTAGATAACTAGTAATGACATTACTTTCTAAATCAAAATATACACCTAGGGTTGGGTTCATATTATATCTATTCATAGTAGTGTTAGTAAAGTTTGCGTAGATTCTTCCTTCATCATAATTTTCTGCATAACTGTATATATATACACCATATGGAATATTTAATCTTTTTACATTTTGAATATATTCCGCTAGCATTGCATCTTCATTGACTGCTCCTGCGGCAATTCTTAATATTACTCCATCTATTTCGCCTGAACTCCATAGGGTATCCCAATCTATTTTACCATTGTGAGCTGATACATCTGCTATCTGTTTTATATTACTATATTCTAATCTTCCGTTAGCATCAAACTCATACCTTGTTCCTGCTATCTTGCAAATATATTTGGCTCTTGTACCATCACTATAGAAATAATAAGTATAGCCATCTAACTCTTGCCAACCTGTTTTTAGGGAATAATCATCGTTAAAAGAGTACCAATTATTATCAATAAATTGCTCTCCCTTTAGAAGTTCTCCTTCGGCATTAGAATAATAATTTCTTCCATCTAATAATCTACTCCAGCCAATTTTTAATTGTCCTGAATTTTCCCCAAAGTGGTATGTCTTCCCTTCTATTTCCTTTATTCCTTTGTAGGCTCCTTCATCTTTTGTGATGTAATACTTACCAGTATCTTCTATCCAGCCAAATTGAAGTTCTCCAGCTTCATTAGAATAATAGATTCTTCCATCTAATAGTCTACTCCAGCCAATTTTTAATTGCCCTGAATTTTCCCCAAAGTGGTATGTCTTCCCTTCTATTTCCCTTATTCCTTTGTAGGCTCCTTCATCTTTGGTGATGTAATACTTACCAGTATCTTCTATCCAGCCAAATTGTAATTCTCCTTTTTCATTGGAATAATATCTTCTTCCATCTAGTAACTGACTCCAACCGATCTTTAGTTGTCCGGAGTTTTCTCCAAAGTGATAACTTTTACCATTAATGTCTTTAATTCCTTTATACATTCCAGTATCTTTTGTTATGTAGTATCTATTATTTATCCAACCAAATTGTAATTCTCCTTTTTCATTGGAATAATAACCTCTTCCATCTAGTAACTGACTCCAACCGATCTTTAGTTGTCCGGAATTTTCTCCAAAGTGGTAGCTTTTACCATTAATGTCTTTGATTCCTTTATACAT
>CACZGA010000114.1 GCA_902780585.1 uncultured Erysipelotrichaceae bacterium
TTTAGGTAATATATGTAGAAGTCCTATGGCAGAATTTATAATGAAAGATTTGGTTAAAAAGAAGGGATTAGAGGATTCATTTATAATTGAATCGCGGGCAACTTCTTATGAAGAGGAGGGGGCAGATTTATATTATCTTGCTATGGAAAAGTTGAGAAGAGAGAATATTCCTTTTACTAGGCATTATGCTAAAAGATTAGAAAAAGAAGATTATGATTTATTTGATGAGTTTTATTGTATGGAAGATAGTAATATTAGAGAAGTAATTAGAATATTAGGTGCTTCTGATAAAGTTAATAAATTACTAACAAGAGATATTGCTGATCCTTGGTATACGGGTAATTTTGATGATACTTATAATGATTTAATAGAAGGAATAAATTTATTAATAAAATAAAAAAACCGTAATGGTTTTTTATTTTTCTATTATGGTAGCGATACTTTGATTTTTTAATACTTCTTTTAAATTACCTTTCTTTAGGATATTAAATACGATAATAGGGATATTTTCTTCCATACATAGTGATATAGCGGTAGAGTCCATTACATTTAGTTTTTTATTTAATACATCAATATAGGTTATTTTATCATATTTTTTAGCGTCTTCATGTTTTTTAGGATCTTTATCATATACACCATCTACTTTAGTGGCTTTTATTAATACATCAGCATTTATTTCGGCTGCTCTTAAGGCAGCAGCTGTGTCAGTTGAGAAGAATGGGCTACCGGTACCACATCCGAATATTACAACTCTACCTTTTTCTAAGTGACGAATAGCTCTATCTTTAATATAAAATTCAGCAATTTGTCTCATTTCTACTCCGGTTTGAACTCTTACAGGAACATCTAATTGTTTAAAAGCATCTCCTAGGGCTAGAGCATTCATAACAGTACCAAGCATTCCAATATAATCTGAAGTGGCACGATCCATATATTCATTACTTTTACCACGCCAAAAGTTACCTCCACCAACAACAATACTTATTTCATAGCCTAAATTTACACATTCTTTTATTTCATTAGCTAGAGATAAAGCCGTTTCAAAATCTATGCCATGTCCTTTACCTCCAGCTAATACTTCACCGCTTAATTTTAATAAAACTCTTTTATATTTCAAAAAATCATCTCCTTAATTCTTATTTTACCATATTTTATTAGAGTTTTCTTGCACAAATGGTGCTTTTATGTTATAATTACACAATGTTGTGAGGGGTGAGATACTATGGATGACAAAGAAAAATTTGTTTATCTCGATTTAAGAAGAAAAATCTCAGAGTCTGAATTGCTTGAGGCTTTAGATAAAAATGGTAATGTATATAGTAGGCTTGCTGATAAAATAGCTAAGCAACAAAAATTGGATGCTTCTGCTTTTGCTACAGAACCACTTGCTTTTTTTGTAGAACCTAACGTCAATGACGATTCGAAGGGTGAATTTATCTTTTCAGATAATAAACCAAACTCATTTGAGGAAGATGTTTGTGCATATTTAGAGTTGCTGAGGGAAGCTGGGGTGGATGATTTAGATCCGACATTATTATTACCTGATCCTGGGATTAGACGCTATGGAGATGTTATACAAAGATTAATAATTGAAATGGAAGCTACCAAAAATAGAGCTTTGGAAAGTGCTCGTAGATGTAAACTTTCAGGTGAAGAGGAACTTGCAGATATTTACTGTGAGGATGCTTTGGAAACTGCACAAAAAATAGATTTTTTAAGAGATGCACTTAACAATAATAACAATGTTGTTGAACAAGATGATGAATATCCTATCAATTTGATTTTTATTCCTACTACACCAAATTATGAAGGACATTACATGTGTAAAGAAATAAAAGATATTCCTAATAATAATCGATATTATGGTATAATTGTGAATTTACTTACTTGCATTCAGCGAGGTGAATTTGAAAAAAAGGGTAAAAGGTTATATGAGTATGATAATAGACTTAACACTATGAAGTATGGGCAGATTAGAATTCCATATGTTCATTTAGAAGGAAATACTTATGTTGTTCTGGGGGTTAAGGCGAAAAAAACAACTGTAAGCCATGAATACTATTCTTTTCTTGGTACCTCATATGATAGATTTCAAGATTGGGAAAATGAACTACGTAGGTGTTTAAACAATCCTGATTTTATTAGTTTACAAGAATATTATAGAAGTTGTGTATTTAAACAATTGATAGGGTCTAAAGAGGATGATAATATGAATGGAAAAGGGGGCGTTCAAAATGTCAAGAACAAATGATTTAATAGAAGAACGTATTGAGGATCTTACATTTGAAATATTTTCGTATGGCACGCCTGAATATGAATTATATAAAAATGGGTTTGGTGTTTTAACGGTTGATGACACTGAACTTTCATTTCCTTTTAATATTTTAGCTTTAGGAATTTCTGATTTTACTGTAGCACTTTTATCTTATAAACTTGATAAACCGTTTAATGAAATATATGATGATGTT
>CACZGA010000115.1 GCA_902780585.1 uncultured Erysipelotrichaceae bacterium
CGAATAGATAAAGTACGCCATATGTTTAATAAAAAAGAAAATTAAGTTACTATTCGCTAAATTACAATTTATTAATTAGTTCGGAAGATTAAGATATTATGATTATTATCAGTTGTCGATAAATAATGAATAAAAGAATTACTTATAGAATTTAACTAATGTATGTTTGATTAATCGTCATATATGTTATATAATCTAGTTGCATGGACAAAAATGCGAACAATATGCCAACAATGTTCGCAATTTGTTCGCAGAATATAAATATTTAATGATTAAATGAGATATAAATAGTACTCAAAATATTGAATGTTACCACACCTTGAGCCATTGAAAATAAAGGAAATACTAATAATACTAATAGTATTGATAATATTAATCAAAAAAGTTCTTGCGGCAGTGGTAAAAAATATAAACAGTGTTGTGGTAAATAGCGTATAAATAAAAGGCTTATGAAGATTTATAAAATTCAAAAAATCGTAAAAAAATCCCAAATGTTTGCAATTTGTTTGCAAAAAAACGAATTGTTTGCAAAATTAGCTAAAAATCCTTATAAAATAAGAAAATTATTCTTGCAAACAATTTTTGATTATTGAATGAACTAAATTGTAGTATAAGAGGTGTATATGAATAATAAGATTGTTCTTACAAACATTTCCAAATTAGAAGGAAAAAGGAAAACAGGATTAGACAAATATGATTATACAAAATATGAAGTTACTAAAAGAAAAGATTTTAGTCAGTGTTATGTATGCTTTTATGAGTTAGCACCTTTAAAAAGTGCCTATCCAAAACACTATCATAAATATAATACCGAATGTTTTTACATTATTAGTGGTTCTGGTGAAGTTGAAACTAATGACGAGAAATTAAAGGTTACTAGTGGAGATATAATTGTTTTTCCATGCGGAGAAGCAGGAACTCATAAGATAAAAAATACTTCAAAGACTGAAAAACTAACTTATATAGATTTTGATACAACTAACTCTCCAGATATTATTAAATATGTTGACTCTGGGAAAATAGGTATAATAGAACATAATATATCTAGTTCGTTTTATAAAGAAAATAGTCAAGTAGATTATTACGATGGAGAAAAATAATTTTGCAAACAATGTTTGCAAAATGTTTGCAGAATATAAATAACAATGGTTACAATAGTACTATAAATACTATATGTACTAAATGTTACCGAACCACTTTTTTATTGAAATAACAATAATAACGATAGTAACAATAATACTATATATATCAAAAGTGCATGAGCATGTGGCTCAGGAAAGAAATATAAGCAGTGCCACGGAAAGTAAGTAATATCAACGGTTTGCGAGATTTCAAAAAGCAAAAAACAGGAAAAAATAGGAATTAGATACCTTTTAGATACCCTGAAAAAGTAAATAAAAAGACCAAAAAGGTCTTTTTTTGAATTCCAAAACGAAAATTATGATATAATCAAAATATAATAGAAAGGAGTAAGGAAAATGGAGGAAAAGAAAAAAAGTAATGCAGGATTAATCGTACTCGTAGTTATTTTGTTACTAGCATGTGCAGGAATGGGAGCATTTATATTTATCAATAAAGATAAACTTACTGCTAAAGAAAGTACTACAACAACAGCAAAAAACACAAAAACAGATACAAAAGAATCAGTAGAAAAGAATGATACATATCAGGTATTATCCCTATCACCAATTAGAGGACATGCAGTAGTATATAATGGTGAAGTATATGTTAATGTTTATGATACAACTCCAAATATTGATGATGTATATGGAGCTGGAAAATATCAAACTTTAGTACAAAGTCGAAATAATTATAAAGAATATAGTTTTGGAAATTTAACTATGTCAGTTGATAGGAATAACAAATGGCTAAAACTTAACACAACTAATGTTAAAAAAGCATATAATAATGAATATGGGCAAGCAGTTTCAAGTATAAATCCAATATATGGAATAATACTTCTTAATTCCGATAATACAGTAACATTTATTTCAACTAAGGATTTAATCGAAGGAAATACTAATACAACTAAATTAGATGTAACAGATATTTCAGATGTTGTTTATGAAGACAATGGTGCAATAACTACATATCTTGTTAAATCAGATGGTACAAAAATAGCTGTTAATACTTTATTTAAGTAAAGACATCTGTCTTTTTGTATAAAAATAGATACATTATTAGATACCTTTTGTACTTGATTATCCTATATTATCGCTTTACTTTCTAGAATATAGAAGGATAAATAATGAAGAAAAATGAGAGAATATAACAGTTTAGAAAGAAAAAGGTTTAAATAGTGATGAAAAAGTACAAAGATCCATGTCCATGTGGCAGTGGACGAAAGTATAAAATGTGTTGTGGCAAATAAGCTCGCAAAGCCTTTTTAATAAAGGAATTGTGAGCTTTTTCTTTGTTTAAAAAATACATTATCTACACTTAACAACTTTTGAAAAAAGTGCTAAAAGTCTTATAATATAAGGAAAAAACAAGAGTTGTTCACTTCGAAAGTGGTATTGGTAAAAAATATGATATAATTATTATAGGAGTTGACAAAATGGATAAAAGAGAAGAATTAATTAACAATCATTATAATAATTATGATGAAGACAATAGATTAATAAAGGATAATACACATAATATTGAATTTTTAGTTACTCAAGAATATATAAAAAAGTATTTGAAACCAGGTGATAGAATACTAGAAATTGGGGCAGGAACCGGAAGATATTCACTTTACTATGCTAATAAAGGATATGATGTTACAGCTATTGAATATGTTCAACATAATTTAGATATTTTAAAAAGTAAAATTGAAGAGAATATGAATGTTGTTGCTGAACAAGGCGATGCTGTAGATTTATCTAGATTTCAAGATAATACTTTCGATATAACATTAGTCTTCGGTCCACTATATCATTTATATAATGATGATGATATAGATAAAGCAATAAGTGAAGCTATCAGAGTTACAAAAAAAGATGGAATTATTGCTATTGCATATATTACAAGTGATGGCGTATTTGCAGATTGGGGAATAGATCATTTACTTGATGGTTATCCAAATGATTTTGATAAAGATTTCAAATTGATAAGATATCCCGAAGGAATATTTGCTCCATTTTATATTTCTGAATTTAAAAATATAATGAAGAAATATGATGTAACTCTTTTAAATAATGTTGCAACAGATGGAATAGCAAATATTATCTCTGACAAAATAAATAATTTATCTAAAAAAGAATTTGAAGTTTGGGTAAAATATCAACTTTCAATTTGTGAACGTGAAGATTTACAAGGCTATAGTTGCCATATGTTATATATAGCTAAAAAAAATTAAAATTATCTACACATTTATCTACGTTTTAGTAGAGTTTTGCCAAATATGATTTAATGCGAATTAACGTAAAACAACGTGTTTTAAAGGATTTTAGATGATATCTAAAATCTCAGAATTACGAAACATCGCATCCATGTGGGTCTGGTAAGAAATACAAACAATGTCATGGCAAGTAGTCATTTAAGCCAATAAATATAAAGGTTTTAGAAGATTTAACAAAATCAAGAAAGTTGCAATTTATTGCAATTTTTTTGTTTTAGATACAGTAAATTTAATAAAGCCATTATAAATAAAGGATAAAATTTTTGATATAATAATTATAGGAGTTGATATTATGACTGATTTTGATAAAGTTAAAAACTATTATAAAGGTTTTGATGAAAAAAATAGATTGATAAATGATAATAGTGGAAAATTAGAATATTATATGACCATGAAAATTTTAGAAGAATATTTACCAAGTGATGGTACAATATTAGACTTAGGTGGTGGAGCAGGTGTTTATTCTTTTCCATTGGCGAAAAAAGGATATAATGTATATCTATCAGATTTATCAGAAGATTTAATTAATCAAGCTTTAGAACAAAAGAAAGAAGAAAAAGTAGATAATCTTTTATCATGTAATGTAGTAAATGCAGTTGATTTAAATATTTATAATGATAATCAATTTGATGTGGTTTTACTATTTGGCCCACTTTATCATTTACTCGAAGAATCAGAAAGAGAGAAATGTATATCTGAAGTAAATCGTGTACTTAAACCAGGAGGAAAAATATTTGCAAGTTTTATCCCTTATTTATCTGGTAGTATTGCTATAGTGGATAGATACTTTAGACATCCAGAACAAGTTGATATTAATAATTTATCAGAAGTATTTGAATCAGGAAAATTTAATAATATTTCAAACAAAGGATTTCAAGAAGGATATTATCCTACATCTAATGAAATAGAAAAATTATTTGAAGAAAAAGGATTCAATAAATTATCAATTAGATCAATAAGAGGTTTTGGATATGAAAAAGAAAATTCTATATACAATATTGAAAATAAAGATATGTTCAATAAAATTATTGAATTGATTTCCAATACTGCAGAAGATAAATCAATTATTGAAATGTGTGGACATGCAATTTATATAGGATGTAAAAAGTAATTATACAAAAGTTGTAAAAAATTGCAATAACTCGATTTTAGATACAGTTTACTATAAAAACCAAGTGGAATAACGTGAAGCCAAATGAAAAACAGCAAAAAAAATAAGGCTTTTGTGAAGCAAAGTGGAGCCAAATAGAGCAAATTTTTTATCCATGTGGCTCAGGTAAGAAGTACAAACAATGTCATGGCAAGTAGTCATTTAAGCTAATAAATATAAAGGTTTTAGACGATTCTATTGTTGATAAAATTA
>CACZGA010000116.1 GCA_902780585.1 uncultured Erysipelotrichaceae bacterium
ACTCCAGAATATGCAAAAGAATTAAGTGCCGCATTTAATAGGGGTGAAAATTTAACAAAAATACCAAATGGATATGTAGTAACACCACCAGATAATCAAACCCAATTAACAATTGTATATGAGTTAGACGAAAATTATAAAGAACAAATTCGCATAACCAGAGAGGAAAGAGTGTTCCCAGATTTTAAAGACACATATGATAAAGATGGGTTCAGAGTAACACGCTATATATTAACATTAAAAGATGAAGCAATCGCAAAAATAGATAAAAAAGATAATAAGCCAGCATTAAAAGTGGCTAGAACAGTTAGTGCAAATGGAAAAGAACTAGAAAGCGAGAATATCTATTACAAAATAGGTAAAGATTATCAGTTAATAACCTATTTATGGGGCCCATTAGAAATAATGGAAACCGAAAAGAGAAATGTAAAATAATAAAAAGTAGGGTAAAGTATCCTACTTTTTATTGTATAATTAATTAAGGTGATAGTATGAAAACCACTCGTTTAAGGCCTTGGGTAATAATATCAATTATGATAATATTCCTAATAGGCATTATATATTACTCATATAAAGTACTTATATGGTTTAATCATATAAATGAAAACAAAAAAGTCCTTGAAAAGATAGAAGAAAATATAAAAATAACTATAGATAATAATGATTCTATATTTAATATAGATTTTAATGCTTTAAAAAATATTAATCCAGATACTATTGCTTATATAAAAGTAAATAATACTAATATCAATTACATAGTAGTTAAAGGAAATAATAATAGTTATTATCTAAATCATAATTTTGAAAAAAAATGGAATGTAGCCGGTTGGGTGTTTAGTGATTATAGAAATAAATTTGATGAATCAGATAAAAATCTAATAATTTATGGTCATAATACTAAAGATGGTAGTATGTTTGATACTTTAATAAATGTACTAAATAAAGAATGGTATGAGAATAAAGAAAATCATATTATTACATTAGTTACTGAAAACAATACATATAAATACCAAGTATTTTCAACATACTCTATAATACCTGAAGACTATTATATTACCACTAATTTTAATGGAATCAATTTTTCTAAATTTATAAATACTCTAAAAGACAGATCTATATATAATTACAACGTAGATATAAATGAATCAGATAAAATATTAACTTTATCTAGTTGTATAGGTGATGGTAAAAAAAGAGTAGTATTACATGCAAAACTACTTGGAAAAGAGTAGTAAAATCATTATAATAAACACATAGGAGCTACAATATGAATAAAATAATAGTATTTGATGTAGATAGAACAATTGTAGATAGTTATACAAGTGAACTTTATAGTCTACAAAAAGCTATTGAAATAGTTACAGGTAATAAATTATCAGCAGAAAGTCTTTCAGAAACAGCAACAATGACTACTACAGAGCTATATAAAATGTTAAATTTAAGTGAGAATAAAATCAAAGAGTTAGAACATGTTTGGGAAATAGAATATCAAAAATATAAAACAACATGTTTCGAAGGTATAGAAGAAGTAATAATAAAATTACACAAAAAAGGATATATACTCGGGATTATCACTTCGAGAACGCTTGAAGAGTATCATAGTTTAGATTCTATTCTAAAAAATATAAATGATCTATTTAGTTCTATAGTTACATCAGAATAGAGATAGTATAGATTACCTCTGTAAGGAATTAAAATGTAAGACATCAGATATAATATATGTGGGAGATAGTACTACAGATAAAATATTTGCTAAAAATTGTAATATTCAATTTATACCAGTTTGTTGGGATAATAAAGAACTAATAACCGAACAAAACGCTTGCCAAAGTGTAGAAGATTTATTAATAGCAATTAAAACTATGAAATAAGTCTTTTTTTGTTGCCCATACAATAAGATTTGTATATAATAGCAATTAGTAATCAATTAGAAAAATGAGGTGAGTCATGTGACTTTAGAAAGAAATATAAAGTATTGGTTAAAAGCTAATGATATTCCTCTAGACGAAAATTCATGGCAAAATAATACGCAAAAATATATTTATAATATGTTGGTATACTCAGAAAGGCCACATATGTTAGAACTACTAGCAGATGAATACGAAGTAGAATTAGACATTTCAAAAAGATTAAAAATATCAGATATGGCAGCTATAAAAGATAACCTTGAAGCTATATTTACTGAAGCAGTAAACAACCTTGCAGGAAGTGATAAAATAGTAAGCATTTTACTCGCCGCAGAATTATCACTAGATAGTCCAGACGGGAAAAGAAAATTAGATAATGAAGTTGTGGCAAGAATATTAAAAGCCCAAGATACTGAAAAGTTAAGAAGGCTAGCAAACTTACTATCAGGAATTAAAAATAAACAAATCCCTGTAACCCAAGATAACCTTCTATTAATGACTATACCAATAGACGATAATAATCCAGTCAACAGTTATGAACACTCTCCTGAATATTTTGCCGGGTTCTTTAAACACCATCCAAACAGCTCACTACCAGAATATATGTACAAAGTAGATACTATTTTAAAAGAACCAGAAGAATTTAGAGATATATTACATAATGTATATTTTGGATCAGAAGCACTTTGGTTAGACGCAGACTTTATAAGACTTCTAGAAGAAGCTACTCTTAAATATGGACGATTGCCAACACAAAACGAAGCATATGGATTAATGGGGCCATTGTTCATGAGAAAGCTAGATCCTATTCCTTTAGAAGATAAAGAAGGATATATCGCACTCGTAGATCAAACCGTTATGCCTACAGAAGTCAGTTTTTTATTTAATGAGAATGAACAAAAGATGTATCTCGCAACAAATACAAGTGGCGATTATCACATAAAATATGGTGTCAAAAAAGTGAACTTGGAAAAAGCACAAAATTTTGGTTATACAGAAACTGAGAATATTAGAAAAATAGTAAGCAGTATAGAAGCTTGTAGAGGTAAAGAATGTACCATTCAAATATTTGCAGATAATAATACATATAGAGTAGAAATCATAAACACAAAAGAAGGAGAAGTTGCAAGTACTCAAACGTATAATAGTCCTGCACTATTTGATAAACTTCCTAACGTAGCAAGAAGATTATCAGGAATGCAAAGTTATATTATAATAAAACCAAATTTTAATGGTTTTGTAGGATATATGGGGCAAGTTCAAAGTTCAAGAAAAGCCGCTAAAGGAGATAGTTATTTAGACCCAGAATTTGTTTTTTTAGAGCAATATCCCGTACAGATAATAGAAAATATTGAAAGCGCTCTAGCGTCTAATGAAATAGATAATTTAATTATTCCTGATGACAAAAAGCCCAAAGTATACTATATACAAATATAATATAAAGGGGCAATCACAATGGATGAGAAAGAAAAAATACCAAACGATAATAATGAAGAAAAAGAAAAAGAAAAACAACCACAATACATAAAAATTCCACAATATTTTTGCCCCTCATCATGTGTTCCTGATGAGGAATAAAGGAGAATATAATGAAATTAGTCGAAATAGAAAATGAGTTAGTAGTAGATGATATAGAAAAGTCCCTTATGTTTTATGAAACAATATTTGGGTATAAATTAATAGATTCATGTGGTGAACCAATTGTATGGGCTAAAATAAAAAAAGATAATTGTACCATGATGTTACAGTCTTATAAAGAAATATGTAATGAAATAAATAATTATCCTAAAAAAACTAATACTAGTAATATAATTATGTTTAGATTTGATAATAAAAACAAACTTTTAGAATTATATAACGAAATTAAGGAAAACAAAATTAATATATTTTTAGAGTATAATGAGACAGAATATGGTAATATAGAATTTGGAATACTAGATCCAGATAATAATAGAATAATAATATCAGGTTAATAAAAAGGGAGATTATATGAATTATGCATTTAGATTAACAAAAGGTAAGGACTTGCGAAAAGAAATTGAAAAGTATGTTAAAGACAATAAAATAGAGTCTGGCGTAAT
>CACZGA010000117.1 GCA_902780585.1 uncultured Erysipelotrichaceae bacterium
AATGGAATCTAATAAACCAGTATTATTTGAAAAAGAATCAATTAAGATAAAAAAAGATACATTTGATAGTATGAATAAAGTAATAGAAGAATCTAAAAAAATAAGTGAGATGAAACCTAAATTAGATAATACATATAAAGCTATGAAAGAACAAATAAGTACATATTCAAAAGTTCAACAAGAAAACTATGATTTAAAAGATGAAATAATAGATCTAAAATTTCAGAATACAAATCTCTCAAATAAAGTTTCAATACTTGAAAATACAATAACAGTTTTAAAGAGAACAATAGAAAGAGTAGCTAATTTCTTTTATAATTTAGTAGCTGATAAATTAATTTCAAAAGAAAAGGAAAAAGAAATACATCAAATATTAGGTAATGATTATAAACTTTATAAAGAAAAGAGCAAAGATGATGGTCTATCTTTATAAGACTATCTTTAAGACAAGATAGTAACACACTATGATATTGGCAGAGCCAATAACAATGTGTGCCAAGGATAAACCCTTTGGAATCCCATTAAGCACCAATACTACAAACAAAAAAGAAAAATACTATCGCCACTTTCATCAGTAAACTGACAAAACGTGCCACGTATTTTCATTCTAAATCAAGTAATAATAATACTTGATTTATATCGGAAAATAGTAATATTACGATGTAATTTTAAATCTAAAATTATGGTATAATACTATATAAGGAAGTCGGGTGAAAATATGAATTGGAGTGAGTCTATAAAGGTTGCAATAGATTATATTGAGAATAATTTAACTAATGATATTACAATAAATGATATTTCAAAAAAATGTTATATATCGCCATATTATTTTCAAAAAGGATTTGCTATGTTATGTGGATATTCAGTGAGTGAATATATAAGAAATAGAAGATTATCTTTAGCTGGATTAGAGTTATTAAATGCAGATAATAAAATAATCGATATAGCTTTAAAATATGGCTACGATTCACCTGATAGTTTTACGAAAGCATTTAAGAGATTTCATGGTACAACTCCAATTGATATTAGAAATAAAAAAGGAACTATTAAAGATTTTTCACCACTAAAAATAAATATTTCATTAGATGGTGGTTATATCTTAGATTATAGAATAGAAGATAAAGAAACGTTTAGCATTATAGGACTTAAGAATAGTATTGATTATAAAAAAGCTAAAACAGAAGTTGAAAAAAGTTGGAAAACATTTTTTATAAAAAATATGTTAGGTAAATTAAAACCTAAATATGAAGTGAATGTTGATAAAAACATGCGTGGAGATTATTTTGATTATATTATTGGCGATGATTATAATCCAAATAATAAGTATTCAAAAAATTATGAAGTAATAAATATTCCTAAATTTACTTGGGCAATATTTCCATGTATTGGTAAAGCTAGTGAAAGTATTAAAGATATTAATGAAAAAATATTTAAGGAATGGTTAGCAAATAATAATAATTATTCTATAGCTGATGGATATAATATTGTAATGTATTCTAATCCAAAAGAATATAAAAATGGCATTAATGATGAAAAATATTATTGTGAAATATGGATACCTGTAATAAAGAAATAGACAAAAGAGTGCTAAAAAAGACGGGTATTCTTTTTTTTGTTATTGTTATAATTTATTGACAGTGGAGGTGTTTATGGAAGAAAAAATAAGATTAGTAGTTGCAGAAGAATATAGCAATATACTTGGAATAGTCGCTTATAAAGATAATGAAAAAGCATATGAAGAATATTTTAAAGGAGCAACAAAAGATGAATCAGTTCATGCTTTTTCAATGTGTAAAAGTTTAGTATCAATTCTTATTGGTATAGCAGTAGATAAAGGATATATTGAAAGTGTCCATCAAAAAGTATTAGATTATTTTCCTGGTTATAAGCTTAAAAGAAATCAAGAACAATTAAAGGATGTAACAATAGAAGATTTTTTAACTATGAGAGTTCCATATAAATTTAAGTATGAACCTTATACTAAAGTATGGGGGAAATGTCTTGATTGGGGAAAACCAATTCTTGAGCTTGTAGGTGGTAAAGAAAAAATAGGAGAACATTTTCATTATTCAACTGTGGGTATTCAAATACTTTCTAATATACTTGCAAAAGAAACAGGTAAGAATATGAAAGAATTTGCTACAGAATATTTATTTAAACCATTAGGTATAAAGGAAGTAGCTGATGCACCAATTCATGATAAAGAATCACAAGATCATTTTTATAAGACAAGAGATATAAGAGGTTGGGCTAAAGATCCAAGTGGAAATTATACAACTGGCTGGGGATTATCTATTACAACTGAAGAATGGGCTAAGATAGGTTTATTAGTACTAAATAAAGGCATGTATAATAATCAAAGAATAGTATCTGAAGAATATATTAATGAAATGGTTATTGAAAGAGAAAAAAATTATGGCTATTTATGGTGGATATATCCTAAAAATCAAGTAATGAAAATAATAAGAAAAGAATATAAGACTGGAAAATATGATTCATATTGTGCCAATGGAGTTGGTGGCTCACTTATATCAGTAATACCAGAAAAAAATATAGTTATATGCATAACATCTTCTTTAGTATTTAATCCAAAAATTAGAAGTGAGTTAATTAATAACTATTTATTACCATATATTGAAACAAAAGAAACTACCAAAGTTTTAAAGAAATAACACATCGTAAGATTAAGATATTCCCGTTCCAACTGATGAGAGAAATCTCATCTTTTTTTAGTAATCTTGCGATGCTTTACTTTTGTATAAAATAGGTATATAATTAAGTA
>CACZGA010000118.1 GCA_902780585.1 uncultured Erysipelotrichaceae bacterium
TTTACTGCAAGTTATGCTACTCGTGTAATATTTATAAAAGATGGTAAGATTTTTAATGAATTAAATAAAGGAGAACTGTCTCGTAAAGATTTCTTTAATGGGATCATTGATGTTGTCACTCTACTTGGGGGTGAAATGAACGATGCTTTATAATTTATCTCTTAAAAATATAAAGAAGAGTTTTAAAGACTATGCAATATACTTTGTAACTTTAATTCTAGGAGTTTGTATATTCTATTTATTTAATTCAATGGATTCACAAACTGCTATCTTAGAAGTTACTTCAAGACAAAGTGAAATGATTGATTTACTAGAACAAATATTATCTTATATATCAGTATTTGTATCATTCATATTAGGATTTTTAATTATATATGCCTCTAGATTTTTAATTAAGAAAAGAAATAAAGAATTTGGTGTCTATATGACTCTAGGAATGTCCAAGAGGAAAATATCTTTACTGCTTTTGATTGAAACATTTATTATTGGTTTAATATCACTTGCTTTCGGTTTATTATTAGGAATCATATTATCACAAATAACCAGTATTTTTATTGCTAATTTATTTGAAGCTAATATGTCAAAATTCACTTTCAATTTTTCCAAAACTGCATTATTTAAGACAATATTATATTTTGGTATTATTTATTTTATTGTTATGATATTTAATACTATCATAGTAAATAAAAACAAATTGATAGACTTATTACAAGCTAGCAAGAAACAAGAAAAGATTCGAATAAAGAGTTCTATGATAAGTGTTATTCTATTTTTTATTTCAGTTTTAATGTTAGGATCAGCTTACTACATGGTTACCGCTGGTGTGAATGATTTACTAAAATATGATGTGAGTATTCTTTTAGTACCTATTTTATTGGGGACAATTGGAACAATATTATTCTTTTATTCAGTAGCGGGTATGAGTTTAAAGATAATTTCTAAATGTCATAATTTATATTCAAAAAAATTAAATACATTTGTATTTAAACAAATCAACAGTAAGATTAATACAATGGTAATATCTATTTCTATCATTTGTTTAATGTTATTTGTCACACTATGTTTATTAACAAGTGCATTTACCATTAAGGATTATTTTAATAATTCAATTAATACTTATGCTCCGGTAGATTATCAGATTGTTAGTATCAATCAAAATGTAAGAGTTACTGAATTATTAGAAGATACATTTGTAAAAGAAAATACAAAAAATAATTTAGTAGTTTCTGAATATTATGATGAGAATTTTGATTATGCTAAATCATTGGGTAAAGTATATGAACAGATTAAACAAGAATATTCATACATTCAGTTTGATTCCCCTGTATATATTATGAGTGAGGCTGATTACAATAAACTAGCCAGACTATTAAAGATTGATACAGTAACTATTCAAGATGATGAATACGCAATTGTTTCTAATTATAATACTGATATTTATGAATCAGTACTTAAAAGTAATAGTACGATGATAATATTTAATCACGAATTAAAACCATATAAAAAATTAATAAATGGTTTTGTTAATATTTCAGGTAATCCAGCTAATTTAGGATTCTTTGTAGTAAGTGACCAAATTATTGAAAAAGATCATTTAAAATATGAAATTCTTTCGGGGAACTATAATTCAAAAAATCAAAAGATAACCCAAAAATTAGAAGAAAAAGTAAAAAAATTTCATACTGAAGAGACTCTAATAAAAGATACCAGATATGAAATTGAAATAAGTGCTGCAGGATTAACGGCTATAATTACATTCATTGGTTTATATTTAGGAATCATTTTTTTGATATCATCATCAGCTATACTTGCTTTAAAAGAATTATCTGATTGTATAGATGATAAGAAGAAATATAAAATATTAAGACAAATAGGTGCAGATGAAAAAGAAATTAACAAAGCACTATTTATGCAAACTTTTATATTCTTTATGATGCCTTTATCTATCGCTGTAATTCATACAATATTTGGATTAAAGTTTTGTGAATGGATATTAAAATCTTTAGGAATTACTAGTATATTAAATGGATCTTATATGACTTTTATATTTTTGATTTTGATTTATGGAATATATTTCATAATCACATATTTATGTAGTAAAAATATTATTAGAGAAAGAATATAATATTCAAAAGATAATATATGAATTGCTTAAACATGCTAGTAATGCTTATTGTATTTAAATTGTAACACCCCTGTAACTGCAGTATATAAAACAAGAGATTGTTTATATAATTAATTAGCCGTAAAAAATAAAATAATATAAAAAAGAAATATATATTTAATTCCAATTTTTTAAAAGATTTTTGTGTTATATGATCTAATTTAACTCTTTAGCTATAACCCCTCTATGCAAATGGCGGTTCAAGCTGC
>CACZGA010000119.1 GCA_902780585.1 uncultured Erysipelotrichaceae bacterium
ATTTAATATGATTAAAAATTTAGAAGCTAATAAAACATATACTATTCAATTCTGGAATGTAGATGTTGCTCATAGTGCAAAGTCAGCCGCTGACTTAGGAATAGATGTGTATTGGGGCGGAGGAAGTCTTCGAATGAAGTATTGGCATGGCACTTCATATTTTACTAATGGGCATGCAGATTATTTAGTAGGAACTTTTACTGTAACAAGCACCCAAGCTACAGGGACTGGTTCTGCTAATTTGTGGTTAAATATATATAATTCTGTTGGGAATGCAGATGGAACAAGAAGTATGCATATAGATAGATGGAAACTTGAAGAAGGTTCAAAACCTACTCCTTGGCTTCCTGCCACATCTGATTCAATATACATATCTTCAACAACTCCATTTGTTGAGACAGATAAAGAAAAGAAACTTTATATTGGTCAAGATTATATTGATGCAAATCAATTTTATGAAATATAAGGAGATTAAAATGAATATTACGTGTAAAATTAATAATGAATACATTTTTGATTTATTAAGTTGGGATGGCTCAATCTTCCGAGGAGACCCCTCCTTAATATTAGAAACTTCTGATTTGATTACGGTATCAGAAATTTTAAAAGATTTAAAAGTAATTGAAATCTTTTATGATGAACAACAAGTAGCAACATATACTCAATATAATACGTATGAAGGAATTGAATATCTAAGTAATATATTTGATGACCAAAGAGGTAAATTTGTTAATGTTTTAAAGGTTAGATTAGGAGAAAAGAATTTAGCTGAAAAGGTTGAAGAACTTGATAAAGTCGTTAATAAAATTATCGATATAGATTCAATGACTGCGGAAGAGTATAAAAAATATCTAACAGATGAATTTGGAGCTAGAGGACAAAAGGAAATCTTTGAAGGTATTGATATTGAATTGACAGATGGAACTGTAGCTAGATTCACTTATAATTTTGAAGACCAGTTAAATTTACTTTCAGCTTTATATACAGTTATGTTAGTTCAAGACTTAACAACTTTAATTCCTTATCATTCTCATCACGACCCTTGTAAGTTGTATTTAGCTGCTGATATTGTAAAGATATATATGGGACTTCAAGCAAATTCAATTCAAAAACAAACAAGGGTAAATATGTTAAATAATTGGATTAGAAGTTTAAATAATAAAGAAGAAATGTTAGAAATCAAATATGATTCAGAATTACCTCAATCTTATCAAGAGCAATATTAGAATATTATTACAAATGCGGCGGCCCTTATTGCATCAATTAAGGCTAGATTCTTCCCGGATATACCGGCCGCATTAGAAGAAAATGAATAGGCTTAAAAGATTAGTTCAATTATTTTTTATTGGACTATTCTCCGGTACAGTCTATACTTCCATATAGGTATTTTTTAGAGGGCGGACAGATTATACAATGTTTATTCTAGCTTTTATTATAGGTATATTTATCTGTATACTTAACAATACGATTTTATAGTTTGATACAGATTTTGGAATTCAAACATTAATCTGCACCGCCTTTTCTACTTTTATGTAGTTGATTTTTGGACTATTGTTTAATCAAGATTACCATATATGGGATTATAGAAACTTACCTTTTAATTATTGCGGCCAGATATGTTTGCCATTTACTCTAGTCTGGGCTGTGATATGCGCGGCCGCAATTATTTTACTTGATTGGATTGATTGGAAATTTTTTGGAATAACTTAGAAACCTTATTATCGTTTTAAATTAATAGACGATAAAAAACATTATTTTTATTGAGAAAAAAGGAGATTTTAAAATGACTAAAGAACTTTTAGTAATGGAATGTATTAATATCAATGGTTGGTATGACCAAGTTCGACAAGATAAGAATAAACTAAATGGCTTATCTGTTAAGACTCTATGGGCGTTAAGAAAGAATATGAAAAAAATTGCTGAAGTAGCCGACTATTTTAAAGAGTTTAAAGAAGGCTTAGAGCAAGAAATAAAAGACGATTTCTTTAATAGCGAAAAGAGTGAGGAAACTGTAGTTAAGGATAATGAAGGAAATGAGACTCCCGCCCAGAAAGTAAAGGATGAATATCTACAAGATTATCAAGCAAGAATTAATGAAATTAATGGTAAATTAAATGAATTGGCTTTAACTAAAGAAGAATTTGATTTTACTCCAATTGATATTGAAGCGGAAATGGATAGATTAGATATAGATTGTAATTTAAATATGGATGATTTAGATATACTTTCTGTTTTTGAATAGAATGAAAAGGATGCTTGAGGCCTCCTTTTTAATAGAAAGGAGGTTTTCACATGGCAATTTTAAAGGATTTAATTGTTCATGGGTCAAGTAGATTTTTAAACAAGATTTATGCAGATGAGTTAGAAGATGGTTGTTTTTACATTACTCCTACTTTAAGCAGTGATAGTGGTAAAATTAGTTTTTCATCTACTTCTGTAGCTAGTTTAACAGGAACATATGCAGCGGTAACAAGTCTATATATAGGAGATTCTTCTTCTGGAAGTACTGTTCAATGGACGTCGGGTTCTAATGTTTTATTAACAGGTGAAGTTGAAGTAAATGGTTAGTGGCTACCATTAGGAACCTTACTTGGAACATTATCCGCAAATGCAACAACTTCCTCAATAGAATTAACTAGTTTAACAGATAATAGGCACAATACTTCATCTATAATTACGGATATAAGAAATGCAGTTAGTAATACTTCTCTTAATTATCGTAATTTAAAAATATCATTATATCAAAGAAAAGATGGGACTGATTCTAAACCTCTTGGTATTTATATGACCGCGATGGGAGCTAATGGAAAAAC
>CACZGA010000120.1 GCA_902780585.1 uncultured Erysipelotrichaceae bacterium
TACTTTAGCATTTGTTTTAGAATTGAAGTTTTTCTTATAAGCAGAAGTAAGAGCTAATTCCATAGCACTATATACTACTTGGGGATCAATATCTTTTTCTGCTACGATGTTATCTAATGCCTTTTTAAATTCTTTTCCATTCATTTTTTTACTCTTCTCCCTTCTCTTTAGAGAAAATATCTAGTTCATCACAATCATCTAATAAACTTTCATTTTCATCCATTATTTTATTTATTATTCTAGAGGCATCAGTAATTCTATTTAAGTCAATTATCTCATTACTATCTAAAACAATATTAAAAATTCTTTTTCCTTCCTCAGTACTTATAAATACATCATCTACAAATACATTTAATTCTTTGATTTTGTCTTCGACAAGTTCTTTTACTTTATCTTTCATAAACACCTCCAAATAATATAATAAGAGTGGGATACTTCTTTCCCACTCCTTTCTGTATGTATTATAACATATAATTGAGATAATGCAATGACTTTTGATGTTTCTTTTTGCTTTTTATAATAATTATAAAAGTTTAATCTTTTTTTATTTTCTTCAGTATCTACAAATGCATCGTTTACATAGACATTGAATTTTTCTATAGAATCTTTTATTAATTCATTTATTTTTTCCTTCATTGGGCACCTCCTTAAATAATATAATAAGAGTGGGTTTTCTTTCCCACTCCTTTTTGTTTGCATTATAACACACTTTTTGGTTTTGCAAATAATTTTTAGTATTGTGAAATATAATAATTTGTGATATTATATGTGAAAAAAAAGAGTGATATTATGGAACAAATTTTTAGTGATTTAACTGGTCTAGTACAAAGTATTACTTATAGTGATGACTTAGTTCCTAGGGACTTAAATATGGCTATTGATGAATATCGAAAATTAAAGGCTGCAGCGGGAAGTGAACATGAAGATGTAAAAGAATACTGTGAAGCAAGTATGAAAAGACTTGAAATGGCTGTATGGAATAAGATTAGTGAAATAAATGTCGGAGCAGGTCACTACTTTATGGAACATTTTATTGATAATGTTTTTGGTATAGAAGGAGAAGCTGACATTATAGATATAATCGGCATTAAAGGTGATGGTATAGCAATCGTAAGAAAAAATCATCCTACGGAAGTGAAGGGCATTTTCTATAAAAAAGATGATGCAGATGAAAATGACGATGATGAGGATGAATTAGATGATAAAGATACGTTATTTGAGAAATTTATGGCTGATCAAATTTGTAATTTAAAACAAACTTTAGGAGTTGAAGATTCTGAAGATGGTCTATATTGTAGTAGCGAGTATTATGATGCACTAGAAGAAGAAACGTTGAGTCCATTTACGGTTATCGTAACGAAAGGTAAAGAAGTTATCCCATATAGAATAAAAGTAAATGCAGTTGGTCAGTGGGTTCCAATGAAAATAATTGTTAACCCCTTAAACAATTTCAACGAAACAATACGTTCTATGCTAAAACATAATCCTTATACTGATGCTATGGGAAATATAGATTTGTTAACTTTATTTGGTCCGGAATTAATTGCCGAGGCGTTAGGTGAAAAAAATGGGATTTCCGATTTAATATGTAGGAAAAACCCTCATGATATAGAAAAAGTACTATTAGAATATAGGGAATCAGTAGGAAATGATAAACCAGCTAGCGTCAAACTACATGAATTTGTTAAAGCATATGAGCGGCTTCATGAAGACAATAGTATTTTTGCTGAAGGTCTAGATGATTTTAAGACTTTAGATGCAGTTGAAAGATTAAAGTTTCTTTTAGCTGAAAATATTAATTGGAATAATGGTTGCTATTATGTTGATACCTACCGTAAAACTAAGGATATTTTTGATAGGATTCAGGAATATAAAACTAGGGCTATTGAGGCGGCAAGAACTGGTTTTGAAAGATCGGGCCTTTACCCAACTGTACCTTTATATGACTTTTTGGCAACTATATACAATGTTAACGGTGATTATAAAGACTCTGGTCAAAAATAATAGATGGTTTAACCTCCATCTATTTTTTAATGATTCATTCTGTGCCTAAGTGACATTTTGTATTATCTTCTGATGGTATAGGATAACTAACATTTGGAACAATACTTTCTTGGTTTATTTTCTTTCTTTCGGTCTCAGCCGCTAAACCATAATACCCGTCGCTTAAAAAAACATGGTATTTATTATTTTCCATTAATTGGTTTTCAACAATAATATATCCTTTTATATCTTTATTATCCCAAGGAGATTTTACTGAGTCTTCTTGGATTAAACGACCATTTTGTTGAGCTGTTGAATCTCCTGAA
>CACZGA010000121.1 GCA_902780585.1 uncultured Erysipelotrichaceae bacterium
TACAAAAGAAGAAAATCTTTTAAAAAACATTAAAACTATAATTAAACCAATAATAAGTACTAATAAATCAATATACATAGCCATCCACCTTTACTATATAAATAGTAACATAAAATTTACTAAAAGTATAGACATAACATGACAAACTATAAACATAAAAAAGCCCTTTTCTTTGACAATAAAACTTATATTTAGTATATTTATAATAGAGGTGATACCATGAATGATTATGGAGATGGAATAGATTTAATTGAAATAGGCCAACCAAACAATAGAAATAATATACAAAATAATAACCCCCCACATAAAACAAATGGAAATCCTAGAATCCCTACTCCAACTAATGGCAGAAAAAAAGAACTAATACCACTAGAAGAAGCTATTGAAAGACAAAAGCGTGCAATGGCAAAAGGTCTAGCTATTGGAGTAGCCGCAGGTATATTAGTGGGAACCACTTTAGGCATTCTAGGTCCTAAATTTATAGAAAACCAGGCAAAAAGCAGTGAACTAGCTAAAATGGCTGATCAAGTAAGAATTGTATATGTAAAACCATATGAAGATAGAGGAAATATTCATGTCAAAGAAATTGCTAAAAAAATAGCTGAATCAGGAGACATTGATTTAGTGATATATTTTCTTAGGATGCGATGCAATATCAATACTTTAAATGCAATAATAAAAGAAGTAACTGGATGTGAAAGCCTAGAAGAATATGTCACAAAACACCTAAAATACCATAGTATTGATGATTGGATAGAGGCAATGGAAAATAGAGCGTTAGGTATTCAAGAAAAAAACAAAGTCCCAAAACATTTTGACTATAAATACATTGATTTTGATGCTATAGATAAAATGTTTAACCCACCACAAGAAGAAAGTTCTGGATTTTCAGATGATTATCTAAATAAAATCATAGAAGAGAACATGGCAGAAACAAACGAAAGCGCTGAAGAAGCAGGCAAAGGAGGGACTAAAAGATGAAAATAGAATATGAAGTAACAACAATAAAAGGCAATGATTATATTATATTATCAGAAGTAAAAAGCCAAAATAATACATATCTAGTACTATCAAATGTTAATGACATGGATGATGTAATCATCCAAAAACGTTCTTCCGAAGATAACACTACCGTAATTCCACTTGACGATGAAGAAGAAAACAAAGTTGCTTGGGATTTATATTTAAAAAGCATACTTAGCCCAAAAAAGAATACTGACTAAATAAATCAGTATTCTTTTTTACTCTTCTACTTCAAAATCAACCGTCTCATCATTATCTTTAACAAGTTTAGTAATTGCTTCTTCAGCACTCTTTAATTTTTCATCACAAAGTTTTGCTAAAGACATAGCATTCTTAAATTCATTAATTGCTTCATCTAAAGGAACTTCTCCAGTTTCTAACTTCTTAACTATCTCCTCTAAGTTTGTTAAAGATTCTTCAAAACTCATTTCTTTTAAATTATCATCTTTCTTTGCCATATTAACCTCCTATATAACTTTAGTTTGTACAATTCCATCCTGAAATTCCACTTCAAGTAAATCATCTTTCTTAAGACTCTTAGAACTATTAATAACCTTATCATCTTTTTTAGTAATCGTATAACCTCTTTTTAATGTAAGTAAAGGACTTAGTGTTTCTAATTTAGCTAAGACTGGTACAAATCTATTCTTTTTTTGTTCTAATAATTGATAAGGATTTCTTAATACATAAGAATTTTTTATTTGTATAAATTCTTTTTCTTTTATATTTTTCAAATTAACTAAACTAAACTTTAATCTCTCCATTAAATGATCAAATGCTAATTCCTTAGTCTGATAAATCATAATAGGATTTTGGAATATACTACGAGATGTTAGCTTCATTAATCTTTGTCTATCCATTTTAATATGACTTGTAATAGAATTATTTAAGCGAATTACAACTTGATGTAAATAATTTTCAATATCTTTTAATTGCGGAACTGCCATTTCTGCTGCTCCTGTGGGAGTAGGTGCTCTAAGGTCTGCCACAAAATCCGCAATAGTAAAATCAACTTCATGCCCTACCGCACTAATAACAGGTGTACTACATTCAAATATTGCTCTTGCAACAATTTCTTCATTAAAAGCCCATAAGTCTTCAATACTTCCTCCACCTCGACCAACAATTAAAGTATCAAGCCCAGCTAAATCAGCTCTTTTAATCTGCCTTACAATATCCTCTTTAGCGTCTTCTCCTTGTACTAAAGCTGGATATAAATATATTTCTGTAAGAGGCCATCTCCTTTTAATAGTAGAAATGATATCTCTTATCGCTGCC
>CACZGA010000122.1 GCA_902780585.1 uncultured Erysipelotrichaceae bacterium
CCATCTTCTAACCATTCTTCAAATACTGGAATATCTCTAATTAAAGAGGGAGTTTTACAAGCACATGCTTCTACTATTGGGATACCTTCTGTTTCTTCTAAGGTTGGGAATAAATATAAATCACAGCCATTCATGGCTTCTACTATTTTCATTTGTTCTACATAACCTGCGAATAATAGATTATCTAATTTTGTATTTACTGCGTCTCTTATTTTTTTAGGGGAAGCACTTAAGGGGCTATAGCCAAACCAGATGAACTTGTATTCCGGTAATCTTTTAGCTAATTCTACAAAGTCTAGGATACCTTTTCTTTCAATATATAGGCCTACTCCAATTATTACTTTTTCATCATCTTTAATATTATATTCTTTTCTAAACTTTTCTCTTAATTCTTCTTTTCTTTGAAATTTATCCAATTCTAAGCCATTTGAAATGGCATATATTTTTTTCTTAATACCATAGCCTTCTAATAGTCTTTTAGAATATGGAGTTGGGGTAATAAGAACATCTCCTAGGTTGTAGCACTTTATAATCCACTTTTTAAATAAAGGGGCAATTTGTTTAGAAAAGATAAAACTATTTCTAAAATCCTCTTCAGTTGAATGAGCGTGATATACTACTTTTTTACCTTTTTTATGAGCCTTTTTAGCTAATCTATAAGATTTTGGTCCATAATAGTTTATGTGGACGATATCATAGTCACCATGGGGATTTCTAGTATATTCTATTTTTTCAAATTCTAAAGCTCGCATTTGATGTTTTACTGCTTTGCCTAGACCACTCTTACCAATTAGTTTTTCCCCTTCTGTGTATAAAAGTACTTTCATTTTATTTCTCCTTTTCTTCTGTATGAGCACAATAATGACATACCGAGTTATTTAGTAAACGTCCACAATTTGGACAAAATTTACTTTTATGAATTACAGTTTGGTTATGTTTTGACACACCTTTTATTTTTCTGATTGAATTAAAGAATAAAACTGTTATGAAGATATAGAAAATGACTAAAAACCATACATATCCTATCATTAGACAAAAATCAAATATACCATGTAGTAAGGTAGGTACCATAAGACTTAGTATTAAATTATATTTTTCTGAGCTTTTTCTATTCTTTAGTTTAAACTGCTTAGCGATACAAAAGTAATAACCCATAAATATAGCGGTACAAGCATGTGCCGGTATAGATAATATTGCTCTTAAAAAAGCTGTTTTTACATTACCATAATTAAATACATATAAGAAGTTTTCATAAAAGGCAAAGCCAAGGGATACAAATACTGAATAAACTATAATGTCATATATCTCATCAAATCTTTTACTAGTATACCCTTGCCAAAAGACAAATATCCATTTACTAAATTCCTCTACTAGAGCTACCCCTATAAAGGCATATAATATTTTACTTAGTATATCCTTTTCAGAAAAAGATTTTTGCATAAAAGGAAATATATAACTTATGTTTTTGGAAATAAAAAGAGTCAAAAAACAAGCAGCAATACCAAGTACAAATAATCTTATTAATAAAGGTAGTGATTCTTTATTTTTATCTTTACTATAGACAATTACTAATATTAAGATAATTGGTACTATACATAGAAAAAGTAGCATTGTTAATTTATTCATAATAATCTCCTTTATACTTCTATTTTAATTATAGCATGCTTTTTAAAAATAATAATTGTTTTTATTGTGGTACATGTAAATCTGTCTTGATTAAGACATTACAAATATATATAATTGTGTTATAAAGGAGACTAAAAAAATGAGCAAAGTTGTAACACATAATGGTACACAAATAGAAGTACCTGATAATTTTGACCGTTTTGAGTGTTCAAGAAGCGGAATTGAAGATGGTGTATATAAATGTATAGAATACCAAATAGTAACAAAAGACGGTAGAGAATTAGTATGTACTAAACAGTATCAAGGAAAATGCATTCAATATGAAAATAAAGAAACTAATAATAGCATTGTTTATATAAGTTGTGGGATTGCCACGATAATAATTGCTTTTGTTATCTTTTTTATAGTAAAGAATAAAAAAACCGCTATTTAATAACGGTTTATTTCATAATGGTGTCCGCGAGGCGACTCGAACGCCTGACCGATCGCTTAGAAGGCGATTGCTCTATCCAGCTGAGCTACGCAGACATTTCAACTGACAAGTAAAATTATACAACAAAAACACTTGAAATACAAGTGTTTTTATTTATTTGTTCTA
>CACZGA010000123.1 GCA_902780585.1 uncultured Erysipelotrichaceae bacterium
TATTAAAATATAATAATAAAAAATAAAATAATAAAAAAGATTAAAAATAATGAGATTTATTTCTATATTATTTAATTGAGATATATATTTTATATATCATTAATTATTTATAAATAAAATATTTACTTCGAATCATTATTTTTTTTATAAGGTTTAACTTTGAGTATTTTTCCAATAGCAATAGTACTTCCTTCATATCTCATAGAGAATCTTCCTAAATTATTAAATGTTTCATATTTTTCACCACATAAAACATTTTTAGTTTTAACAAAAGCTTTAAGTCTCGCTTGACTTCTAACAAATTTAACCTTAGTTTCAGCTTTGGTTTTTCTATTAATTTCACTTTTAGGTGTAATAGTACATTCTTCAATAAATGTATGATAATGCAACATGCAACTAAAGCCTTCGGCTATGATTAAATTATCGGGTAATTCTAATAATTGTATTTCTGCTTCGAATACATTGAATGTTAAACATAAATTATCATTACTACATAATATATTGCCTCTATTTACTTCATTCTCACTATCTATACCTTTACATCTTATTCTTATATTTTCACCTGGTAATGCATATGGTACACCTTTCTCTTCTGAATTAAATAACCAATCAACTGTTATCTTTGCTCCACTTGGCATTAATGTATATACATCACCATATTTAATTGTACCACTTTCTATTTTACCCATTATATATACTTGATTTTCTTTATATCTATCTAATATAGATACTCTTACTGGACCATTTTCATCTCTTTTAGGTAATTCTATAGTATCCATTATTTCTATTAAATCTGGACCATTATACCAATCACATTTATGTTTATCTAATGGTAAACATAAATTTTCACCTGTTAATCCTGATATGGGTATCCATTTTACATTTTTTTCTTCGTCGAATCCACAACTATGTATAAATGGTTTTAAAGTTTTAACTATACTATCATATCTTTCTTTAGACCATTTAACCGATTCTTCATCCATTTTATTAACCATAACTATTAAATTATTTACACCTAATGCTTTTAATAATAATGTATGTTCTCTAGTTGAACCTTGTTTATCAAATCCTGATTCAAATTCACCTTTTTTCGCTGATATTACTAACCCTGCAAAATCGGCTTGACATGCACCTAATAATAAATTGGGAATATATCCTGCATGTCCAGGTGCATCTAATAAAGTAAATCTACGATGTGGTGTTGAAAAACTTGCTTTACCTATATCTACTGTTTTACCTTTCTCTCTTTCTTCTTCATATGTATCCATTATATACGCCATAAACCATGATTCTCTATTCTTTACTTTTGCTTCTCTTTTATATTTATCTATTGCTCTTTCATCTACTTGTCCCAAATTATATAATAATGAACCTGATATAGTTGATTTTCCTGAATCGACATGACCTACAAAGACAATAGATACAGGTTGATGAGTAGTATCTACACTTATCATTTTTCCTTCAAATGAATCTTCGACTAAATCTGTTCCTTCTATTTTTTTCTGAGAACCACTCTTTATATTATTATTTGAACTATCATTTTCACTCTTCTTTCCAGTATTATTATTATTTGAAGACGATTCTTTTTTAACTTCTTTTTTTTCTTCTTTCTTTTTAGGTTTCTCTTTTTCTTTTTCTTTATCATTTTCTTTTGATTTATTTACATTTTTTTCTTTTGGCTTTGGTTGTAACTTTTTCTGATTTTGTTGATTTTGCCATTGATTATTTTGATATTGTTGGTTATTTTGAATATTATTTCCTAAATTCATTTGATTAATTTGATTTTGTACTTGGTTAACTTGATTTTTATTAGGATCTTCGACATTTTTCTTTTTTTTATTTTTTTTCTTTTTTAAACCAACAATTCCATCGTCGTCATCATCATGAGGGGGCATTTGAGGTTGATTTTGTTGTTGGGGTTGCGCATATGGCATATTTGGATTTGGCATTTGTGGTTGATTCATAAATTGTTGATTTGGATAATATCCATACGGAGGCATATTAGGCATATTAGGCATATTCATTCCATATTGATTAGGATAATTCATATATTGATTATTCATATCATTATTTGGCATCGGCTGATTCTGATTATTTTGTTGTAAATGCTTTGGCACATAT
>CACZGA010000124.1:0-1410 GCA_902780585.1 uncultured Erysipelotrichaceae bacterium
AACAGTGACGGAAGCAATTTGATAATTTCCAAAATGATAGATAACAAAGGGACCCTTATATCCAAATTAGACAAGAATGGAAATTTCCTTTATCGCAATACAAAAATAAATAATTTACTTTACACAGGAAATGCTCAAATAATGGAATCACGCATAAACGATGGCGAAAATCAAAATGGATATACCCTATACCACAAAAACTTAGGAAAGGAATATTTAACTCAAATCAAAGAACAAGCAGAAGAAGTCACTCACTTAGAATATACTACCTTCCAAGAACAAGTTTCCGCTATTACTTTAACTAACGGAAATATTCTTTTCATTGGTATAAATAAGCCTGCTGCTAATTATGTTGAAACAAGAATTAACTTAAAAGTCATTGATCCAAGATCGAACTCTGAATTATCCGGTGAATCAATAATAGCCCACAGCAACAAGACAATGAAGTTTACTGCGCCTATGTCTACAATGAAAACCCCTTAAGATCCTTATTAGGTATACAGCAATTTAAAGTAACCTCTCAAGGAATTGTCAATAAAAGCCAAGTCTTTTTAATAAAGGCCTTTTATACCAGATTCAACTTCATTAAAGCTGTCAAATACAATGATAATGAAGCTGTTATTATTTTCCAAACTGGTACTGGAAATGAAAATCTAGAAAATGTTCCTTTAGGTGACAGCGGAAATGATTTCTACTATTACCACCTCAGAGTCTCCTCCACCGGAATAGATGTAATCAGATATGATTATATGGCCTCAAATTGTAGATTCACCTCTGATGCTGAAGACTATACTGCTGATGTGCTCGTTCTAGAGAATAGTGTCATGGTCATTTGCGAAGTGGAAAATGAAGGAAGAGATTATGCAAGACTTTTCAGAGCTTATAATATCACTGATAATGTAAAACAAATTGACACTATTGATTTCAATAATTTCGAAAATGGTTTGGGTGTGAAAAATCCTTCCTTCGTTAAATTCGATACCTTCGTTGGTATACTTTACACCCATATTATTTCAGATGCAAAAAGAAATGTAAATTTACTTATAATGAATTACCCTGAATGTAAAGAAATATCTGGAAATGTCGCATATTATGCCGTATGTCCTAATGGAAAACAGACTAAATTATTAGGCAACTTCATCAGTACTTTAATGGTTAATCCATATCCCTCATCTATGAAAGATGTCAAAGTCAATTTCAGATTTACCAATTTAAATGATATGGTCGTTAGTAATGGAGATATTGACCTTGAATTAGATAAGGACTATGATCCTGAGAATTATAAATCATTATATATTAAAGAATTCACTAATCCTCATAATTCTTTTATTGAATATACTGCAACAAGAGCAGATGCTGTACATGATGTTGTATTAGGAAGAACCTGCAAAATAGACGTTGTATATCCAG
>CACZGA010000124.1:1457-5107 GCA_902780585.1 uncultured Erysipelotrichaceae bacterium
GTTAAAGGTGCTGATAAAACAGGATGCGGAACTAATTCAAGTTATTATAATTGTTACCCTTGTGACGTTGCTTGCGAAAGATGTCACGGTCCATTCCTTAATACTAAACCCCCAACCACAAATTGTAAAGAAAATTATTGTAATTATAGAGATGATTATTTCCCATTCGAAGACGATTATAGAACTTGCTTCAATGCTTCAGACAAAACAAGATGGGAAGAACTTTTGGGATTAGAAGAAGTTTTATTCTTAGATAAAAGCGAAGATCCAAATGATAAAAGAACATGGGTTTGGAGAAGATGCCACATAAATTGTGCAGAATGCTCAGCTCAAGGAGATGACAATGATAATAAATGCGACGTTTGTAAAAATAATTTTTACTTCTTCTGTAATCAAACAAAAGAAAATGGCGGTATTCCCGGAACATGTCATAAATCATGCGAAGGAGATGGTTGCTACAAGTCTAACCCTGCAGATACAGAAGATATGCCCAAAATGTGCCCTTGCCTTGATAACTGTAAAACTTGCCAAGGACCAGATTTATGTGACATTTGCAGAAATACTTGGCTTTTACCTCCAGAAAGAACAAGTTGTGATAAAGAATGTGCTTATTGCTTAACTCCTCATTGGGAAAATGAAGAAAGACAAGAAAATGGTAGATGCGTCAACTGCAAATATGATTTGGGCGAAGAACAACAATATAGCTTTAATGGCAAATGCTACACAAAGGCTAATATACCAAAATTCACTTATACCGAATACGGAAAAAATAATTTGACTTATAGCGTAGTTAAACCATATCATGTAATTGATGAAACATGTAATTTACTCACAGGATGCAAAAGAGGATGCAAAAGATGCTCTGTACTTGAATCAGATAAATGTACTGAGTGCGAAGAAGGATATTATAAAGAGGATCCATTTAATAAACCAAAACAAATTTTCAAATGCTTTAATAGAACTACTTGTATTGGTCTCGATCAATATCCCCATGACCCTGAATATCGTGCTGGTGGTGTCACCGTTGAAGAAGATGATGTTAAAATTTGCTTAAATTGTAAACAAAGAAATGAATCATATAGATTACCCGAAGATAAATTCTATTGCAGTGATGTAAAAATTAATAGAACTTATATAGATATTCCTGATTATAATAAATTATCTTATTGTTATGTGAGATGCAAAGAATGCGACAGATATGGTATTTCCTGCGCACAAAATTGTATTTCTTGCAGAGATGGAAAATACTATGATTTAATCAAATATTCTAAAGAATATGGTAATTGTTTAAGAAAACAACATAAATGTGGTATTTATCCTTACTACCATAATTATGAAATCGCCGAAGATGAAGATGATTGTGGAGAAGCTTGTGATGTTTGTCTTTATAACTTCCAATGTCCTAAGGAATTCCCCTACTTCAAATTCGAAACTCATGAATGTGTCGAATTCTGCCCTGTTACTGATGTCCTTGCTGGATCATGCAATGTAAATAATTCAGCCGCTGCTATTATCTTAATGAGAAATCCTTTCGGATTAAGAAGTCCTTATGATTTACTTAATAATACTGTTACCTTGCAACAACTTTACTCAAGTAGTTTATTCCAATATTTCTGTTCATCTTATAATTGTGACTTAAATGCAATCAGCAGTGATCTTAATAATTATATAGGAAATGGAAAAGTTTATAATCTTCCAGAATCTAAAGTAATAATAGGAAATAATATTTCTATAGAATTAACTTCGGTTAAATTAGAATTAGAAAAATTAGCTAAATACTTAAAAGGTGAATTACCTTCAGATAGCAATCCTCCAACATCAGCATTAAATATTTCCCAATGTGCTAACATATTAAAAAAGAAATATGGTTTACCAGAAGAAGAAGATTTAATCATAATTAAAGCCGATATAATGAAAGAATTAAATCTTTCAGCATTATTACCCGAATTCCCTGACATAGAATATCAAATGTTTTCGACATCAATGGGAGCCTTTTTACCATTAAGTGCTTGCCAACAACAAAATGCAGAAGTAACCGTCACTAATCCTTTCACACAACCATCAGCAGCTTCTTCAGCATCATCCTCATCTGCTTCGACATCATCTTCNNNTCATCATCATCTCCTTTCACTTCATCTTCATCAACATTTAATTTATTAGAATTATTCCAAAGTAAATCATCCTCGGTATTAACAAATGGTTATGATGTGTTCGATGCTTATAGTCCATTTTATAATGATATATGTACTCCTTTCACTAACGAAAATGGCAACGATGTATTATTAGATGATAGAAGAAATGATTATTATGATGAAAATATTAAATTATGTGGTAAAGATTGCGTTTTTATCGGATATAATACCAAAAGTAAAACTTATACTTGCCAATGTAATGTTAAAGGAACTGTCGGAGTCACTGAAGATTATAAAGGTGAAGTTGTCGAAAGAAAAATGCCCGATAATTTCAAAGATTTAATTAGTAAAAGATCTAATATTGAAGTATTCAAATGTTCCTCACAAGTATTCTCATCCGAAGGACAAAAAAAGAACTTCGGTTCTTATATTTTATTAGTCTGCTTAGCTGCTATTATTGGAGTTGGAGTTTTCCATTTCCTTAAAGAAAAAGAACTTTTAGAAAATAAATATAATAAAATAAAAGGCACTACAAAACATTCTGATAATCAAGCTATTAATGCAAATCCTCCTAAAAATGGTGAAGAAGGAAAAAAAGATAGAGCAAAAATAAAAGATGCACGTGTTCAACCGACTTCAGCAAGAAATGTAAAAAAGCATAAATCTTCTGGCAAAATTGATTTCGCAAAAGAAGATGATTATATCAACTTTGCAAATTATAATGAGGTCGAAGGTAAAGATAAACGTAGCTTCCTTCAAACTTATTGGTCTTATCTTAAATTCAAACAATCAATAATTTTCACTTTCTATACTGATAGCATAGGAATCTTACGCTCATCTAAAATAGTTCTTTTCATTTCATTCGTTGCATTTTATATGGCTTTCACTGCCTTATTCTTCAATGATAGTATCATGAGAAAACTTTACATCTATAAAGGAAACACTAATGCTGCGGTTCATGTTCCTAATATCATTTTATCAAGTTTATGTTCATTCATTGCAAGCATAATTGTTAGATTTGTTTGCTTAGGTGAAAGAGATATTATAAATATAGTTAAAGAAAAAGATAAAGAAAAAAGACAAAAATTAAAAGATAATGCTTTAGTAAAAGCAAAAGTGAAATTATATGTGTTATATGGAATTTCTGCGATTATTGTCGGTCTTTGCTGGTACTATGTTTCTGCTTTCTGTGCTGTGTTCAAAAACTCCCAAGGTCATTACTTAATTAATACTCTTGTTTCTTTCATCGTGTGCAATTTATGGCCTGTTCTTACTAGTTTCATTTGCACCATTATGAGAAGAAAAGCTTTGGAAATTCAAAGTTCTAAATTATATAAGGCAAGTAAAATTGTTTCTATTTTCTAAATTTATTCTTTGTTTAAAAAACTAATTAAATATTATTTAGAAAATAATAAATAAATAACTAAATTTAATGATTAAAAAAATAATAAGTTTATTATTATTTTTATTTATTATATTTATTAAATAATTATTAATTCAATTATTAAAAAATTAATT
>CACZGA010000125.1 GCA_902780585.1 uncultured Erysipelotrichaceae bacterium
TATATTAATTTTAATTAAATAATAAATTCGGTTTAAAAAAAACCAAACCTTATTTTCGTTTCAGAAACGCGGGCGACTGCGGGCCGCGCAGCTTCAATAGCAATACAGACCTCGATATGAATGATATATGCAAAAAGCGAAGGTATATATGTACCTTCGCTCATATTATTATTTAACTAGATATTTATCACCTAAAATTAAGTCTAATGTAATATTATCTCTTTCCCAATAAGGAATACGCACTAGCGGGATATTATGTTCTTTTGCCCACTAATTTTTTTCTTGGTCGCGGTTTTGAATATTTTGTAACGTTTCTTTTGAGTTCCATAATCCTTGTTTATCTGTATAATGTTGTTCTCCGTCAAATTCAATTAAACGAATTATTTCTTTCTTCTAATTTAAAAGAGCAAAATCAAAACGTTTTTTATTTAAAGAAGGTGAAGTATATTCTGATATAAAAGAAATATTATTTTTATTTAATATATCTCTAATATTAGTTTCTCCTATTGATGAAGGTCCACATCCACAAGATTGAGTTCTTCCATTTCTTAAATTATAGCTATTAATTGAAACTATATTCCCACAATCACACTTACAAATCCATTTTAAAGGCGTATCTATCCCTTTTGTAGAAGGGTCTATCTATAAAACTGTTAATTTTCCAAATCTTTTTCCTGTAATGTCTATTATTCTTTCATCTTTTAAACATCCACAACTTTGCTTATGACCACTAGTTAAAGCTTGAGTAGAGGCCTAACAAATATTACCACACTCGCATTGACATTCCCACATTCTAGACCTATCTTTTGCTGTTTTATGTAAATTTTTTAAAACTGTTAATTTTCCAAATTTTTTACCAACTAACCAATTTTCTTTTTCTTGCTTCTTTTTTTGCTATTTTTCTTTTTGTTCTTTTTTTGAGCATCCACAATCATGGTTTTTTATTTTTGAATTTCTTAAAGACTATCCACTGATTTCACATACATTTCCACAATCACATTGACATTTCCAATAAACATGTCTATTTCGACTAGGTGCTTTTTCAATTACTACTACTTTATCAAAACGCTATCCTGTTAAATCTATTAATTTTGCCATAATAAAAATCTCCTTTATTTTTTCTTATTTTAATTAAAAAATAAAGGAGATTCGATATCTTATTTTGTCCAACTTTCTAGCAATTATTTAATTACTTCATATCTCTTAGAGCAAATTGTTTCTAAGCAAAGTTCCCAGCCAGTCTTACCAGTCAAGACTTGCTTGAAAATAGTAGGACTCATTCCAGATACAAAAGTTACATTAGGACCCGAATCAAGGATTGTGTTGTTTCTAGCATCTACATTCCAGTAGACCAGCTTAGGCATCTTCAGACCAGCTGCCGCCCATCTCTGACGAATCCTCTCCATCTCTGTTGAAGCAGAGGTCTTAGTCCAGCCATTGCCATGCCAACTGCTACCGCTACCTCTATCAATTTCCATATCAGAGATAACAACGATAGTCTTAGGAATATCACTTACCTTTACTCCAGGTCTCTTTGCTGTTGCAAGCAACAAATCAAATACAGCAGGAAGGTTAGTGTTTTCACAAAGATTTGTACGATAGATTCTATGAACCTTATCAACAAAATCAACACCTTCAGTCTTAATCAACTGAGGACGTGCAGAGAAACTAATGTAGTGATTCTTGAAAGGACCACCAACTCTTTCTGCGCAGTACAGACCCAGGCTAATTGCTACATTGATAGGAGCTGCCGCATCACTTCTAACCATAGAGCCAGAAGTATCAACAACACACATCATACTGCAATCCTTACCATCCAAGTAGTCAGGAAGATTCTCCCAATACTTGTTAATCATAGCACGGTCTACTTCACTAATATTAAGTGAATAACCTCCCCATCCCCATCCCATATGCTGTGTCGCCTTAGCAACTACCTCATAAGGGTAAAGAGTAGAAGCATTAACCTTAGTTGTCTTATCCTTAGCAAATCTCTCGTACTTCTTAGCGATAATGTCACGTCTAGCAAATGCATTC
>CACZGA010000126.1 GCA_902780585.1 uncultured Erysipelotrichaceae bacterium
CGGGCGGCCGGTGTGGTATAATAAAGGGTTAGATTTCTGCGGCGTGCGGTCGCAGACCCACGCCGATTTTACCACAAAACCCACGCAATGTCAAATTTTTTTTCAAAAAAAGTTGCACAAAATTTTTCCAAATTTTCCCGAAATTTTGTGCATTTTGACGAACGCCCCTCGCCCGCAGACTTTAGCGCGTTGAAGTGTAGAAGTTTAATGCGTTGAAGCGTGACGCTTTAACGTGGTGAAGTCGCAGCTGATACCTAGAACCGCTGCCCCTATAGGGACCCTCGGTCCAGACCGAGGGTCATATGCAACCCGCTGCCGCACCGTCATTTTCTTCGTTATATATGGCAGCGGGTTTAAAATCGGCAGCGGGCACTTGACATTTATAAAAAAATATGATATAATATAAAAAAAGACTTTTTTTATCGGGCACCGTAAAAATTTAAGCAAGTAAAAACTTGCTTAAACTAAAATGGATGAGTAGGTGGGACTAGGTGGGGCTGCGCCCACGGCACCTCCCCAATTTCTATAATTTTTTATAATTTTAATCTTCAATCCACAAATCTTCTAGCATCAATTCCCAACATCTTTCAATCGTATATTTCTTATGTCTCATCCTCTTACTCTCTAACTTACTTTCCTCAATCAACTCCCTCACCTTCTCTTCTCCCCACTTCTCCTTCAAATTCCCTCTCTTACTTCCAGGCTAAAACCTCACCTAATCAAACTCCGCCCTCTTCTCCATCCAATGTAACAAGGCCGCACAAGTATTACAAGTAGTAAAATCAAACACTTCCGCCTTAAACCTATCATAATTCTATACCATTAAATTAAACTAAACTAAAGATTCTAATCTTTTCAAAACGCACTTTCCTCCTTTTTAGTTTCTATTAAATACGTTCCTCTCCCAACAGGACTATTAATAGCAACCTCAAAATCCGCCTTAAAAGCTTTAAACTTCTCTTTCATATTAGTTAATTCTTCCAATACTATCCAAGCTTGTTCTTTAGTAATCTAACCATTTTCAACCATACCCTGAACAAAAACATGTTTATCAGTAGTATTACCAAAATATTTTTTAATTAACTTATTTTTAATTTCAACCTCTTCCTGGGTTAATGGAACTAATCTTACTTCATCTCCATCTTGAATATATTTTCCCCAAGAATAAACACTTCTTCCTACTGTCCCTTCCGAAACATAATTAATTCCATATTTATCTCTTTTACTTTTATTAGTATAATTCTCTGTTGTTCCTATTGTTATAGAAGTTACTAAATTATCTCTATACATCTCTCCTGCTACCCTCTTACAAGTATCAAGTCCTTTACCATTCTAACTCCAATATTTTTCTAAGTTAGCTTTAATTATCTAATAACTTTCACTACCTTTTTTATTATAAACTGGTTCATATACTTTCTTTATAAATACCTTTTTTTGTTTATTACCTTGTAATTCATAATCAGCAAAAGCTTTTAATTCTTCTAGTTTCTTTTCTTTTTGATTAGCAAAACTATTTGCTTTCATTCCAAACCATTCTGCTAACTCTTTATTGGTATAAAGAGTATTTTCTTTTAATTCAATCATAATAAAATCTCTCCTTTAAAAATATATTTCTTTATACTCTTTATAAAAATAAAAATAAATCTTTTATGATATTTTGTCCTAAACTATCATTATTTGCTTTTAAATAAAGTATCACATTTTTATTAATCTCCTATATATATATAGAGAAGAATAAAAATATGATACTTTATCTGCTTAATAAAAATTGCTCTTAAATTTCCAGCCAAAAAATGCAAAAAGGTTCCCCTGGGCAGGAACCCGTTTCAAACCTCATTTATCCTAGCCCCCATTAAAATGCGGCAACCGCTGGTTTTCCGCACAAGAGCCAGAATCAATATCCCCCTCCCCCCATTTAAAAAACAGCGGAAAACCTTTAATCTCAGCTTCTTTTAAAACTAAAACAACTTCTCCAGTTTCTTTATTAATAAACTTAACATTTGTAACACAAGATAGATAATAGAAAGTACAAGATAAATAACTGCAAAAAATGCGGCCAATCCTTCAAGTGTAATTGTAATCATTTCCTAGCCCCCCATAAAATAAATCCAATACAACAAACAACAAAAGCAAAACCTAACAAATCAAACAAATCAACTGTAATAACCATGAATCTACCCCTCATTATTTTTCATAACCGCAGAAGCTACTAGATGGTCCAAATCTTCCCTAAACTCCACAGCCCGCGCTTCTTCAATTGAATCATCATAACCAGAATAGCGCCTCATATAAATTTCCATTCCTTTCTGAAGTGCGGCAGCCTTGTCCTTTTCCCGAACCAGAACCTTCCACTCTTCATATGTAGCCCCATTATCAATAGTCAAAGTAACTAAATAAACCTTCATTTCTTCTTTTTCCTTTCAAAATAAATAATAGGTTTTCCAATTTCTCTAGCATACTTAATTGTTTGCCAAGTTCCCCCAGCTTCAATTCCATCCCAAACCGCCAAAAGTATGTCACAATCATCTACAATGCGGCGGTCCCGCTTTATGTGACATCCTTTCTAGTACTCTTCGCATTCATATCTAATCTTATCTGCTTTTGTTTCAAGATATTCCTCTGCATCATGCGGTTTCCGCTTAAATGGATAATAACACCAGAGTCTCCCCCCAAAAGCAAAAGCTTCAAAAGCAGCAATTAAATCTACTCCTTGAGCCATACCAGATATTAATATAAAATCACCATGGTCTTGGAATTGTAAATCTAACCAATCTGTAATCTAACTAACTTCCGCCAGTTTCTTCATTCTTTCTGGGCGATGACCTGTTACTCCTAATTTTATCATTTTTCTACCTTCTTTCTATTCTTTCTTTTGTTGTTCCCCCAAGGAAACAGATGGTGAGCGAAGCGAACCATCTGTTTCGCAGGGGTGCAGGGGGTGCTAACCCCCTGACACAAAGTTCTCCTACTCTTTTCTTTCTAGCATATATATATGTATCATCTAGATTATAAACATCATTATAGCAACTGCCGCCATCTTT
>CACZGA010000127.1 GCA_902780585.1 uncultured Erysipelotrichaceae bacterium
TATTCTCCTTTAAATTAGAAATGAGTACACCCCCAAGGAGTCGAACCTTGTGTACCTGGGTATAAGCCAGACCCCCAATACCGTCGAGGACGAGGTGCTTAATATAATTCGGGCAAGGATTTGAATTTCTGTCACCTTGCATAACTGTCGCTTTGTGGCATCCAAACAGTCTTACCATGTAAGCGTCTACCTATTCCGCCACCGAATTACTTTAATTATATAATAAATTTAATTTATCTTTATATAAAATCTTTCCGCAATATTTACATTTCCATACACTTCTCGCATCAAGATAATTAATTTCATCTCCATAAATATTACGGACAAATTCTATATTACGATGCTTACAAAAAAATTGTTTAATTATCTTCATTGTGTATCTTCATAGGACCAACCCCACCTGTAAAATGGGCGGCCGCATATTTCAAACCTTCATACCAATCTTTAGGTTGATTAGCTTTCTCTTCTTTTGTCATGTTCATATCGTTTGCAGTATAATAGTCCTCATAGCCTTGTTTCCAGGCTTCTGATTTAGTTTTCCATTCCTCTGTTGACATAATAATCATAATAAATCTCCTTAGTCAATTAACTCTTTAAGTTCTTCTATCCATTCAATAGGAATAGGAAATCTTTGATATGAATATCTTTCCATTGCGTCTAAAATTTCAAGCACTCGTGCTTTATCATGAATATATTTTGGTTTTAAACCTACAGGAATTTTTACCGCATCTATTTTACTCATTTGGTTTCACCTCTTCCTTTAGCTCTTTCATTAGACAAACACAAAAGGTCAATTCTTTTCTATGACATCTATCAGGACATTCTATTTCTTTACAAAAAAAACAACATTTTGATAATTTATCATGTCCATTACAATCATTAATTGCACAATAGGTATAACCATCATTCATATCATAAACCTTCTCTTTCTTGCTTCTTGATTTATAAAAGCAGTAAATCTATGGCAATCAGAATAGTTCTTCCAGTGAAAGACTAAGAGGTTTTTATTAGGAAAATAACGAATCTTATCAACATGAAAAGTATCCTTCAAAAGAAGAACATAATCTGCGGGCGGTATGCCCAACATTCTAGCTGGATACCACCAGGTGTTTGATCCATTTGCCAAATCTGATGTATCTCCAGTTTCCCATCCATATGGAGTTTGCCATTCTTGATATTTTAATAAGTGTTTCATATATTCAGTGAAGCTAATAGCTTAGAAACATTGGCCTTTTCTTCTTCGGTCATTTCTATTACTTTTTCTGATGCTGTTTCAGTCGGAAAAGCACTTTCAACCTGACCTCCACCCAAGATATTCTTAGCTGCTGTCAGGGTGACCTTAATTTCAATCGGGACACCGCCTTCCGCCATAGGAATACGAAGGATTTTTCCTGTATCTTCCCAAAAAGCATTAGGATAAAGTTCCTGTAACTTATTAAAAATTAAACCTTTAGATTCTGTTCCTTTTGCGGCCATGTTACAAAGTTCCTCCAATTTTCTGAAAAGTCACTAGGGTTATAAGTAGTATAAGTTCTACCTGTTTCTGTTGTATAAGTTGAATAAGAATGACGATTAATATGCTTTCGTCCTTCTTCTTTCATTTTACGATGTGCAATATATCTTGCCTGTCTACGAGTTACGATATATTCTGTTGCTACTCTTGGGTCTTTCATTTTCCATCCTCTTTTATTATATCAAAAATTTTCTTCGTTGTAAAGTATACCGATTTGTTTCTATTTTAATTCTTTAGCCAAACTCCCAACCTATACACAAAAGGAACAAGAAGAAATGGAACATCTTTTATTACAATTTAATCTTCTTTTCCCAAAATATGGAAGCATATAGTAGGAATCTACATTATCATTAAAATTTTGAATTATCTCTTTAAGTGGTCCTGCCCATCTTTCTCCACTATTGTATATATTATATAGTGTATTATACTTATGTTTTTCGGTTGGATGAATATTTCGGTTGGATGAATATTAAAAAATTCTACCACATCTATATATTCATTATACAATTTCATATCTTCTGGTCTAATGAAAAATGTCCTTAGGGACTAAATTTCTGGCCAGGAAGATTGACAAACATTACAAAAGGTTCTCACTCTTTTGTTTGCTTTTTTGCACTTTTCTTTAATTATATCCATTGAAAAACACAAGTCTTCTGTTACATATATATCTGTAACAGAAGTTGCTAAAAGACCATTTAAAACATCCCACCTATTAGCAAGAGTGAAATAGTAATGCGGAAGCTGCTTTTCTGCCAGAAGAGTCTAGATTTCTTTATGATATAAAGGCTCTCTTATATCTGGCAGCCTTATAACTAAATCACAAGTGGGATATTTCTACCTAAAGGCCTGGATAAGAGCGGGGTCCCGCTCCTCATCAAAATCTCCCCAGTCTTCAAAAATCAAATCAATACGCTTGTTAGGATATTTAATAATAAAATCCTATAACTCTTTTACTTTTGGTTTATAATGAATTGCTATTTCAACATTTGGCTAGTCGAAATAATTAAATTTTCTTGTAAAAGGAATTGAAAAGTTCATGTATTCATCTCCTTAATATTTTTTATTATAACTTATTATAACAAAAATTTTTAAAGATTACAAGTCCTATTCTAAATCCTAAATATTAATATCCTACTATTCCATATAAGAACTATAATCAACCAAGACTGGCTTACCTTCTTTTGTATAGCCAATGTTATCAGACCTTAAATCATCATCCCAATCTTCTTCTTCAAGAAAATGAAGAAACTGTTTAAGTTTATAAGCACCATAAGAATCAATAAAAGTGTTTAACCATTTTAAATCATCAATGGGAAGTGGACCTTTGTACCACTTACTAAAGGTTCTATAGTTTCTTCTAGAAGTGGTTTTATGGCGACCATGAATGATGCACTTAGGCTGAATATAGATACGAATTCCATTTTTAGTGTTATAAATTATATCAGTTTCAGCAAGATAATCTGCAAAACCATTTTCTTTTGCCATGCCATATCTTTCTTCTTCTACTTCACAATAATCCCAAGTAGAAGTTGCAGGCGCTCCGCAAAAGAAG
>CACZGA010000128.1 GCA_902780585.1 uncultured Erysipelotrichaceae bacterium
ATATTGGTGCTTTGATTGCAGATAACTTTGATGTTGAAATGCCAGAAATAGGGGAAAGTATTTTAGATTCACTTGACTAATGTCTACTCTATTTAAAAATATTATAAAGAAGAAATTATTATCTTCTTTTTTTGTTATGGTAAGTAGAGAAGAGGGGTACCTCCCCTCCTTTAACCTATTTGTCTCTTTTAATTATAATTAACCCTCTTTACTATTCTTATTTATATCTCTCTCATATATTATTATTTTTATTTTTTTTATTTGTTATTATCTATCTATTATATTTTTAATTTAGCCTTATACTTTATATTACTTTTTATTTCTAAATTCACTAGAATGCATTTTGATAAATTTAGCTTTATATCTATCCACCCAACTATTTTTAAATTGCTTACAATTATACTACTCCTCTAGGGGAGAGAGGTATATTGATACTACTTGAATAATTATATATTTATATATATCTTTATTTTATATATTAAAATTAATAATATTTAGATTTAATAATTATAAATTATAATTAATTTAAAATTATGTTTATATATATATGTTTGCTTATTTATTATATTATAGTTTATTTAAATATATAAAAATACCACATTTTTGTACCACATTTTTGGAGTGATAAACTAAAAGTAGACAGTGTAAAAACACACAGTCTACTTTTTTGATACAATAAAAAGAGAAAGGAAGTTGTAGAAATGAAAAAAAAGATTAGAACTCCAGAAGAAAAAGAACAAATAGTCAAAAGATTTTTAGATGGTGAACCCGTAACCAAACTTGCGAATGAAATGGAAACAGATCGAAGAGTAATTTATGACTGGATAAATAAATATAGAGAAGAAGGAAAAAAAGGATTAAAATCAAATACAGGTAAACATAAAAATCCTAATGCTGGATTACATCTAAAGAGGCCAAAGAATAAAATTGAAGAATTAGAACTGGAATTAATGAAAAAGGAGATTGAAATTGCTCGATTAAAAAAAGGTTATATGGTGAAAGGAGTTGGGGCCGAAAAGGAATTCGTTACTACATTCGACAAGAATACAAAATAGTAGATGAATATAGGTATAAATATGGAGTTAAATTGTTGTGCGAGTATATGTCTATAAGTAGATCTGGTTATTATAAATGGAAATACAGAAAAAGGAATCCTAGTTTAAGAGATATAACTAGACAAAGTGATCTAGAATTGATAAAGAAAGTACATAATAAGCATAAAGCTCATGGTTATAGATGGATTAATAGTCATATAAGAAGAAAATATGGTGTTTATTATACTGATAATTATGTTCATAGATTATGCAAATATGAAAATATAAGATATCAAGGAAAACATTATCAGTGGAAAAAGCCTGATGAAGAACATGAAACATTTAGTAATTTAATATGGAACGGATGGAAATATCTAACTAGACCATTTGAAGTAATAGTTTCAGATATGACATCATTTTGGGTTAAATCAACTTATTATGAATTAACATTGTATTTTGATGCATGGAACAAAGAGATAATTGGGTATGGATTATCATCAAGAAAAGGAGATAGAAGAACCTACTTTGATGGTTTAAGTCAAGTTTTAAGCAAAATAAAAGAAGAACAAATTGAAGAACCCATAATTTTGCATACTGACCAAGGTTCCATTTATTCTTCTAAATCATATAACAATCTTCTTAAAGAATTTAATATAGAACGTTCAATGAGTCGAGCTGGCACTCCAACAGATAATCCAGTAAATGAATCATTAAACGGATGGATTAAAGAAGAATTGTTTATAGATTTTGATTTAAAACATTCCGAAGATGTTCCAAATCTAATTAAATTATATATTGATTATTACAATAATGAAAGACCAAGTTATGCTTTAAATTATAAAACCCCAATTCAGTATAAAACTGAATCAGGGTTCTAATGTGTCTTTTTATTAACTGTCTACTTTTACTTGACTAGTATATTTTGTGGTATTTTGGGCTATTTTTGGTAGGGGGAGTGATATTTTTGGGTTTTTCTATATAGAAGTTAACATAATATCAATTATAGGAAGTTGCATATACCCCCCCTCTTGGGAGTAGATACCCCTATCTATATTATATTATTGATTATTTATTTGCTAATTATATAGATATATATATATATTATATTGTAAATGTATTTATTTTAATTTTATTTAATATATTAGTATTATTGATAATATTATTATATATAAATATTATGATTATAATTAATTAATAATTAAATATATTTTATATTATTAGAAGGTTCTTTAGTACTTGGGAGGTATACTTCCCCTACGCTATTATTTATTATGAAAAAAGAGTACTTGGTACTCTTATACTTTTCTAGATTGAATTTCAGCTATTTTTTCAAATACTTCTTTAGCGTTATCTTCGTTTATTTCAGTATAGCCTAGTTCTTTT
>CACZGA010000129.1 GCA_902780585.1 uncultured Erysipelotrichaceae bacterium
AAATATAGATTGTATTATTCTTCCTAATTGTATACATCATTCTAATGAAAAAACAAGAGAAGAAGTAAAAAGTTTTTTAATTTCTTATTTAAATAAAATTCTTGCTTTAGAAAGAGGAGAAGACATATGACAGATAAAACTTTATATAATGAAAATTCAATTGAATCATTATCTCCATAATATGGACAAAATGTTTTAATTCATTTTAATTAAAAATAATATTTATTAGAAAAATATTGGAGGTAATTAAAATTGAATAGTTATACTGTTTATATTCATATCAATAAAATAAACAAAAAAGTTTATATAGGTCAAACTTGTCAAAATCCTAAAAAAAGATGGGATAATGGCAAAGGTTATGATTCATGTCCAAGATTTTATAATGCAATTTTAAAATATGGTTGGGATAATTTTGAACATATAATTGTTTTTGAAAATCTTTCTTTATAGTAGGCTAATCAAAAAGAAAAAGAATTAATTAAAAAATATAATTCAACAGATGAAAAATATGGATATAATATTACTTCAGGAGGGTCTAATTTTCATCATAGCGAAGAAACTAAAAGAAAAATTGGATAGTCTAATAAAATTGCTTTAAAAGGTATTACATGGTCGTAGTAGCATAGGCAAAAAATTTCATAGATGTTTACTGGTTAGGGTAATCCTTTTTATGGAAAACATCATACTAAATAGTCTAAAGAAAAAATATCTAATAGCAGAAAAGGTAAAAATGTTGGAAAATAGCATCCTTTTTATGGAAAACATCATACTGAATAGACTAAAGAAAAAATATCTAATAACAGAAAAAGTAAAGGTGGTAAAAAGGTAAAATGTATAAATACAGGATAGATTTTTAATACTATGATGGATGCTGCAAAATGGTGCGGATTAGCTAATTCTAGTAGTATTGGACAAGTTTGTAATAAAACAGGGAAACAAAAAACAGCTGGAAAACATCCAATTACAAAAGAAAAATTATTATGGGAGTTTATAGAAGAAAATGATGAATGATAAACATTTATATAATGAAAACAGTATTGAGTCGCTTGACCCATTACAATTTACTAGACTTCGTCCTGGGGTTTATGCAGGAGATACTACATATGCAACTCAATTGCTAGTTGAAATTATTTCTAATGCAGTTGATGAATATAGACTTGGACATGGTAATAGAATTGATGTAACAATTATTGGAAGTGAAGTTTCAGTAAGAGATTATGGACAGGGTTTTATTCCAAATAGCTTTAGAGAAGATGATAAAACAATTCTTGAAGCTGCTTTTAGTGTTCTTAACACTTCTGGTAAATATAGAGAAGATGGAACTTATGAAGGAACTTCTCTTGGCTCTTTTGGAATTGGTTCTAAAATTACTACATTTTTATCTCACTGGTTAAGAGTAAAAACCATGAGAGATGGAGAATGGGAAGAAATATATTTTAAAGAAGGTGTTTTTCAAAATAGAACTTCAGGAGCAGGTGGTGTGTCTGGGACTTTAGTAGAATGGCAACCTTCTGAAGAATTTTTTACTCATACAGAAGTAGAAAGTAATAAAATTCATAATCTATTTAAAACAATAGTATGTTTATGTCCTGGATTAACTATACACCTTGAAGAAAATGGTAAAATATATGATTATGTATCTACAAGAGGATTACATGATTTAGTTGACGCGGCGGTCGGTGCTAAAGAGCTGATTGATTCTAGGTTTGACATGAATTATGTCGAAGGTAAGAATAAGATGGATATGGTTCTTACATATACTTCTAACTATTCTTCTACTATTATTCCATATGTCAATACAGGTCTTACCGAGAATGGTCCTCACATTACTCAGGTAAAAACTATTATTACTAGAGAATTTAATAAATTCTTTAAAGAAAAGAAATGGTTAAAAAAACTATTATTACTAGAGAATTTAATAAATTCTTTAAAGAAAAGAAATGGTTAAAATCAACTGATGAAAATTTAAGTGGTGAAGATATACAAGAAGGAATGTATATTATTTTTAATATTACCGCACCAAATGTTTCATATGATGCTCAAGTTAAAAGTCGTATCACCAAAATTGATATGAAACCTTTTAATGCAGCATTATCTGAAAATTTAAGTTATTGGTTAAATAACAATGAAAGAGAAATTAAGTTAATTGCGGATAAAGCTATCAACGCAAAAAAGGCTAGAGAAGCTGCAAAGAAGGCTAGAGAAAAAGCTAGAGAGCAAGGTAAGAAAAAAGAAAAGGCCCTTAAATTTGATAGTAAGCTAGCTGATTGTTATAGCAAGGACCGCAGTAAATGTGAGATATATATTGTAGAAGGTAATAGTGCTGCTGGTGGATTAAAGACTGCAAGAAATAATGAGTTTCAAGCAGTAATGCCTGTA
>CACZGA010000130.1:0-2337 GCA_902780585.1 uncultured Erysipelotrichaceae bacterium
AATCAGCTTGTTTCATATAAGGGTATGGATTGGTTTTCATACCAAAAAAAGTTATATTATTCCCTACTTTTAATTCTTTTTTGTATTCTTCATACATTGTTCTATCAGGTCCATCTCCAACAATCCATAACTCTACATTTAATTCTTTTACAAGATTCATGGCTCTTTTTAATTTTTTGGAAGAGTCATCTAACCTACCAACGAAGACAAATAATGTCTTATTTTTTTGTCTAGTTGCCTTCACTTTTTCCATACTCTTCTCTTTAATCATGGATATATCTAAGAAATTATTGATTACTAAGCATTTTTCCTTTAATTCTTTGTAACTACTTAGAAATGAATTCTTGGCTTCATTTGAGACAAATATAATTTTATTAAATTCTTGTATTTTTCTACTATCAAAGAATTCTTTGAATTCATTTTCATTTTTATACAATTGTTTATAATCACTGTGAACATATATAGAATTATTTGAACTGGCTATTTTAGCTAGAACATTACTACTATAACTATAAGTAGCGTAGCAGCAACTGAAATCATATATTTCATAGTTCATAATTTTAAACCATAGTTTTCTTGGGCTGTTTCAATACCACCTATTTCTAGGCTGTTACTAGCAAAAAACAATTCTTTCTTTTCTTTCTTATCTAGACTTAATACTATAATTAATACAATATAACTAACAGATGGCGCAGTAATAATATGACCTGTTAGTAGAGATGTTATTAAGATAAGGGTTAAACTTACTAATAGCATACATCTTTCATAAGAAAGAGATGAGTCTTTTCCTAATATTTTATAAAGGACTCCAAATGAAATAATCATGAATACTAAAAAGCCTATTATTCCATGACTAAAGAATATATCAAAGTAATCCATTTCAATCATTTTAGTAATTTTACCTTTGGAGGTATATCCTATTCCAAATAATTTTTGATAATCATTGGCTTTATAATAAAGACGGGCTTTATTTTGAAAAAAAGATAATCTTTGACTAAAAATAAAATGATCAATTAGTTCTTCTTTTTCAAAAACATCTGTTATTTTTTCTACTTTTAGAAAATCTAAGTGGGTTTTTATATTTTTATAGAAGTTAGTTTTAGGTAGAATAGTTACCATTCCTAAAACTGCTATTAAAGTGATGAACAAGGAGATTATTATTCTTTTATAATTCTTTTTCTTTATATCTATTAGGAAGAAGTAAATCATACTAACAAATATAGTTATTCCTAGAGATAATAAAGGTGTTTTAGTTCCCATCATAAGTATTACTACTAAATACATTATGATAAAGGCTATTTTAGGAATCCATTTCTTTGAACTATAAAGAACAGTACATAATATAGGTGTTAGTATAGCAATAATTCCCCCTATTTCATTAGCTGAATTATAAAAACCTAGTGTTCCTACTTTTGTTATTTGATATGTTTTGTAACCAATTCCTAATAATAAGGGAACAAAAATAAATATTAAATATAAAAATAAGGTTGTAAATAAGGTTAATTTACTTATATGTATCTCTTCTTTAATAGCATATAGACTAATTATTAGAATTGGGTAGTAAAAAGTTTTAAATAATCCTTGTATTTCTTCAAATAAACCTAGTCTTCCTTTAAAACAAACCATACCTATGATATACAATAATCCATAAAGTCCTATTATAAGATAAGGAATGATTACTTTCTTTTTCTTAAAGACAAATAATACAATAATCATAATACTTACTAAGAATAAGATACGAACTAAAATACCAATTGTTACATTAAACTGTAAGTAATGAACATTCATTCCAGTTAAAGCATCTAAAATGGGACCTAGTAATAAGAAAATCCCTAATAATAGATTGATATTTTTTTGCCAATTTTTTTCCATAGTATTCTCCATTTGTTATTCATTAATCTAGGAAGATTATATCATAGATATTATTATATTTCTATAATAGACAATTCTTTACAATCCAAGTAAGGTAATTATTTTTCTTTTTAGGGCACTTTATTATATAATTAATATAGTATGGAGGTGTTTTATGAGTAAAAATACCAAGAAGAATAATACAACTAAAAAAGTGGAAAAAATTGAATCTACAGAAGAAAAGACAGATACTATTATAGATGCTAAAGAAATGGCAATGAAAGTAGAAGAAAGAATTAGTGGGAAACAAGAAAAAGTAGAAAAGAAATCTTCTCATATAATTACTCATTCATTTTTAATAATATTATGTTTAGTTTCTTTGATATCATTTGGTGTAAATATACTAAATCGTAATTCTACTATTATATCTATCGTACAAAGTTTATTAATTACTATTTTTACTATTTTATTTACAGTAGTGTCTAT
>CACZGA010000130.1:2394-3544 GCA_902780585.1 uncultured Erysipelotrichaceae bacterium
CAACAGTAAAAGCTGTGCCTAGTTTTAATGGCAAAGATATTACAGAGGTATTAAAGTGGGCAGATAAAAATAAAGTATCTGTTACACAGGAATATGAATATAGTGATATGGTTCCAGAATATGCAGTTATTAGTCAAAGTATTCCTTCTGGTACTGCTTTAAAAGAAGTTAAGAAATTTACTATATCTGTTAGTGATGGACCTAACCCAGCTAAAGAAATAATGATTCCTAGTATGATTGGTTGGGATGGAGATAAAGTTATAGAGTTTGTTAAAAAGAACTATTTAAGTAATGTTAAAGTTGAATTTGTAGAAAGTGATAAGGCTAAAGATACCGTAATAGAGCAAAGTGCTACGGGTACTTTAAAAAGGAATGATGAACTTACTTTAACTTTCTCTTATGGAGAAGAATTAGATTTTGAAGAAGTAAAAATTATTGATTTTACTAATAAGAGTCAATTTGAAGTAGAATTCTACATGAAACAACACCAATTAAATTATAAGATTGAAAGAGATTTCCATAATAAGATTAAAAAAGGCTATGCAATTAGTCAAAATAAAAAAGCTGGAGAAACAGTAAAGATTAATGATGAAGAAGTTGTTGTGACGATAAGTAAAGGTCCAGAGATAAAAGTACCAAACTTTTCTAATTATACAATGGCTGAGATGGCTGAATGGGCTATTAAGAATAGAGTTAAGATTACATTTAAAGATCAATATGATGAGAGTGTTCAAGAAAACCATGTAATTAAAGCTAACTATGCTGAAGGAGATACTATAGAACAAGGTTGTGTAGTAGAAATTATTCTTTCTAGAGGTAGTTTAAAAATGCCTAAGTTCGATTCTTATTATGAGTTTAGAGAATGGGCTGAGCAATATAGTGTTAATTATGAAGAGACTCATGAATTTAGTGATAGTGTTCCTGCTGGAGAAGTAATATCCTACTCATATAAAACTGGAGACGCTATTAAAAATGATGATACAATTATTGTTAAAATTAGTGATGGTTCAAAGAAAAGTGTACCTAACGTTGTAGGTCTTACTAAAAAAGAAGCTACTAATAAGTTAGAAAAAGCTGGTTTAAAATATAATTTTGTATATAAAAATAGTACTAAGACAAAAGATACAGTATTATCTCAATCTATTAGAGC
>CACZGA010000131.1 GCA_902780585.1 uncultured Erysipelotrichaceae bacterium
ACTCCACTTACTACTTTTAAAAGAGTTGATTTTCCAGCACCATTTGATCCAATTAATCCTACTACTTCTCCTCTTTCAATATGAAAATCCAAGTCATTTAAAGCCCAGAAAAATGATTTTTGAGTTCTTTTTTTTCTAAGTTTAGGATCTAATAATTCTACAAATGCTTGTTTTATTGAAAAACCTTTTTCGATACCTAAATTAAATTTCATCGAAACATGATTTACATATATCATAGTTACCTCCAATTAAATATAATAAATAAACTTATCTTGATTCTTCTTGAATATTATGGCACCTATTCCTAGTGATGCTATTCCTAAGACAAATAATATTCCTATTGTCATTAGACTAGGACATTTTCCATATAATACAATATCTCTTACGGTATTAATATATTGATATAGCGGATTGAATTTAAATATATATTGTAGTTTTTCTGGCAAAATAGATAAACTATAAAATACTGGTGTATAGTAGTTCCATATTGTTAGAATTATTCCAAATATATAGAATACATCTCTTAAGAATACAGAAACACATGATAGCATTAGACCTATTCCTAGGGTAAATAAAAAGAAGAAAGCAAATATAAATGGTATTAATAAGTAGTAAATATTAATACTAGCTGGGTATGTTCCTAAACCAAATTTAGTTAGAACGATTACTCCAAACCAAGGTATTAATGTTAATAAAAAGTTAATACCAACAAATAGACATTTTGATAACGGGAAGACGTACTTTGGTATATATACTTTGTTAATTAATGAAAAATTATCTACGACTGAAGTCATTGCTCCTGTTGTAGCTTCACTAAAATAATTCCATATGATGATACCTGTCATTAAATATACTAAGTAATTAGTTCCTTCTGTACCGAATCTAAACATATGGGAAAATACAACAGTCATTACAGCCATCATTAAAACTGGGTATAATAAACTCCACACTACCCCAAGTACACTTCTTTTATATTTTCTTTTAAAATCTCTTGATATTATTTGAGTTATTAAAAACCAATATTGTTTAAAATTATTTAGAATATTTCTTATTGTTTTCATTTTAAACTCCTTTTTTGTAATTTCTTTATAAATTATAACATATTTTTTAGCGCAATTAAATACAATTATACATTAGAGAGTTTTTATAGATAACAAAAGACAGATAAATTGTTATTACAACTTATTTGTCATTGTTAAATACTTTTTGCATTATAGCTTTTCTATCAAACATTAAGTAATATATAACTCTTTTTGTTCTTGATTTTGGTAGTAAATTAGGATCATTCTTTTTTTCTGTCCATTTAGACCATTTATCCTTTAATTTACTTTTATCATGTATTATATAGTGTATTATTCTTTTTGTTCTTGATTTTGGTAGAGAGTAATCAATATCACTTATTTCTCTCTTTGGAATAGAGCCTAGTGAATATTCACTTGAATAATTATTATACTTTTGGAAAATATAATCATTAAGTTCTACATAATTATTTACATTATTTTCAAAGATTAAATTTTTTGTTGGAAGTCTATCTTCCATATTAGTATAGTGATAATAATACTCTAATGGTATTGACATATAGTATTTATTTAAATCTATCTCATCAATATATTCTTTAAAGCATTCAGAAAAATCGTTAATAAAGGCAAGAGCTCCTTTATGAATTTTATTAATCATATCTTTATTAAAATTATTATATTTTTCACTTTCTTTAAAGACTGGCTTAACTTCATTATTTTCATATTTATAGCCAATACATGAAGGTTCCATGCTTGATAAGAATATTTCTCTTATGGTACCAGTTATCGTTGGAGAATGTTACTAGTTTTGAATTGCAGTTTCTGGTATTGTTGTAGGCTTGAGAATTATTTGTATGAACAAAATATGTCCTTATTTCTTTTCCTAATAATGTTGAGATAATAGCTTCAGGTTTTCCACTATAACCAATATCAAATGTTGATGCGTTTCCCTTAAATTCATTACCAAAGTATTCTTTGCACACCTTATAGTAATCATCATATTTCTTTTGATCAAAACATTTATCATATATTATAGATAGACATCTATTAAAATCATTAATATTTTGAAATTTTTCATCCAAGTTAAATTCTTTGTTAATTTCTTTTTCTTTTTTTTCTGATGTTGTGATAACCATTTTTAATTGCTCTAAAATATCTCTAGGTGAAAGCATATCATAATCAACGTATGTTTCTATTAATGATATTCCACTCTTATCTTTCAATAGTAATGGCATTAAGGCTTTTCTAGATACATACGTATAGTTTAGTTCAATATTTTTGTATGTTTCTATTTTCGATTTAAAT
>CACZGA010000132.1 GCA_902780585.1 uncultured Erysipelotrichaceae bacterium
TTACAAAATGCTAAAGTAACTCCACATAACAATGCCACTCTAATTTCTTTCCAAATAACTTTTAAAGTATCTTTATATTCAATCTCATCAAGTGATAGACTACGTATAACTGAAACACTTGCTTGACTACCAGCATTACCACCAGAATCCATAAGCATAGGTATAAAGCTTGTTAGAATGACATAAGCTGCCAAAGCATCTTCAAAATGAGTAATAATACTACCTGTAAATGTAGCACTTATCATCAGTAATAATAACCAAGGAATACGCTTTTTCCAAGTTTCAAATACTCCAGTTTTCATGTAAGATTTATCAGTTGGTGTAATAGCTGCCATCTTTTCAATATCTTCTGTAGCCTCTTCCTCAATAATATCCACAATATCATCGATTGTAATAATACCAACTAATCTTCCTTCTTTATCAACAACAGGTAATGAACTATAATTATAATCTTGGAAGATATTAGCAACTTCCTCTTGATCCATCATTGTAGAAATAGGATGCTCACATTCTTCCATAATATCATCGATTAATGTTTTAGGATCATTTATTAATAAATCTTTAACAGATACAGTCCCAAGTAAAGTTCTTTTCTCATCTGTCACAAAACAATTATCATATGAAACAAAATCATCTTTTTGTTCTCTAATTCTTTTAATCGAGTCTTCAATAGATAAACCTTTCTTCAAATGAATATATTCAGTAGCCATTAAAGAACCAGCACTATTTTCAGGATATTGTAATAAATAATTAATTTCATTACGCGTTTCCTTAGATACGCCNNNGATTGAATTAAATTTTGTTGTTTATCTTCATCCAAGTTAACAAATACATCAGTAGCTTTATCCTTAGGTAATAAACGGAATACTTTAATAAGTTTATCATCTTCTAAATCACTAAGAAAATTCGCAATATCTATTTCATTTAAATCAGATAACTCTTCTTTTAATTTAGAAGACTTTTTTTCATCAATTAATCTTCTTAATTTTTCTTCTAATTCTTCACTCATATTAACCCTCCAATTTCTTTTCTTCACTATATCATAAAAGCATATTAAAACATAGTCAATAAGAAATTATTGAATATTAAAACAATACATGCTAGAGTAATAGAAAAACATTTAGGTGGTGTTTATAAATGGGGTATACGTTTACATTAGATGCATCAAACTCAAAACACAAATGGTTGGAAGTCTTATTCTATGGTGTTAAATTCCAATTACATACATCTTATAACTACTCATCAAACCTTAGAATTATTAAATCTAAAGACGCTGGCTCAGATGTAAATGTTGCAGATTATTTCATGGAATTTATCCAGTTATTATATAGAATAGGTATTTCTGACTTTGCCCCTCGAAAGATTGATGGTATAGAATTTCATAATATGACAATTAGTAGTTCAGATATTAAAATAATATTATATTTATGTGAAATTGCCAAAGGTGATGAAAAAGCTGATAAAAGTTATCGTTTTGAGAATTGTATAATACCTAAAGAGATACCATTAGCTATTCTTCCTTGTGAAGATAACAGGTTGTATATTAAAGATTCTGTAATAGAAGACTTCGCTTCCTTAAATGGTTTTGTTGGAGATAGAGTAGATATTATTAATACTAAAATTCAAAACTACACAGGTTTCACAACTATTCATTGTACCATAATGAAATTACGTAATGTTAGGATGAATTATTCACTATTTTTTATAAAAACTAGAGTACCAGATCTAGAAGCGCTAACTCTCCAAGATAAACATTTTTTAACAGATAAAGACTTCGCATTTTTATCAAATTTTTATAATCTAACTTATTTAGAAACATATGCCAGGGTAGAGGATACCAAAAGAATAGATATGCTAAAAAAACTTAGAAGATGTTTTGGTGTCTTTGAAAAGCAAAACAAAGCCCGCCAAGGCAAATATAGTTGGATTCCTTATTTTGGTATAGTCGAAACGCTACAATACTATGGAATTTACCCTCCTAGTTATGAAGAATATATTTTTTGGAAAAACAGAATAGAAAATGAAACACCTGAAACCGTGCAAGAAGACATAACTTGGGCAATAAGGCAAGCCGCCGAAGTGGGGAAAGCATTAGCTACTCAAAATAGTGAGGGGCTACCTGATTTAAGATTTTTACTAGAAAACAACCTGATAGAAGAAAAATCAACTAGAAGGTTAGAATTAGATCTTGAAAAGGAAGAATTAGAAGAGATAGAAGGTATTAAATATTATAGTGCAGCGGGAATATATATACCTGATAAAATAAAACCACCGCCTGAAGAATCCCCATTCACAAGCTTATTGAATAGAGATGCTTTTATGACAATATTAGATTACCAAAATGGTAAATATATTACTAAAACACTTGATACAGCCGGTAAATTTTGTGTGTCTGGCTCACTAGCTGATGAAAACCTCGAAGAAATTAGAAAACAAATAGTAGCTGCCCAAAGCCAAAGTCATGATTTTAGAACAATAAGTAAAAGAGATAAAATAAGAAAATACTTTATCAAACGCTACCATCATATAGGATAGCCTAATAATTATAAGAAGAATATATAAGGAATTCTTTTATATTGTTGACTGATATAATT
>CACZGA010000133.1 GCA_902780585.1 uncultured Erysipelotrichaceae bacterium
ACCAAAGAAACTACTAACTAACGATACAGAAGAAAAAGTAGCTAAGAAAAAGCCATTAAAAAAACAAAAAATAGGTAGGAATGACCCATGCCCATGTGGAAGTGGTAAGAAATATAAACAATGCCACGGAAAGTAGCATAAAATAAGGGTTTGCGAGTGATAATGTTCGCAAAATCCACTACTTAAAATGGTAAATGTTCGCAAAAAGTTCGCATAAAAAATATTTTGAGATTATTCAATCTTTAAAAAACCTTATAAAATAAGGGAAAAATAGATATTTAAGCCATGCGAACAAATTGGTTAAAATGTTCACATAAAGAACAGGCATATTGTTGTCTGTTCTTTTTTCGTCCTTAGCAAAGAAAAGGAGTGAGAACATTATGGCCGATGTAAGAGTCATGAAAAGAGGAAAGGTATATCAATACCAATTTGAAATAGCACCAGTTGATGGAAAAAGAAAGTATATTAATAAGAGTGGATTTAAAACCAAAAAAGAAGCGTTTGATGAAGGAGTAAAGGCTTATAATGAATATGAATATTCAGGAAAGAAAGTAAATGTTAAAGATATGTCATATTCTGATTATTTAGATTATTGGGTAGATAACTATGCAAAACTTAATTTAAGATATTCAACTATCATGTCATATTGTAATATTATTAAGAATCATATTAAGCCAAGAATAGGTCATTATAGACTATCACAATTAGATACAAGAATGCTTCAAGAGATGATGAACAGTATTTATGTACAAAATTCCTTCTCTAAATGCTTTATAGCAAGTATTTTAAAAGTATTAAAAGGATCACTTAAATATGCTTGTTATACATTAAATTATATTAATTCAGATCCAGCTGAAAATGTACATGCACCTAGATATGAAACAATAGATAAAGATCCAGCTCATATTTTTACACAAGAAGAAGTGGAAAGAATTTTAGAAAGATTTAGAGAATCCCATTCAATTTATTATTCATTATTAACTGCATATTATACTGGATTAAGAGTATCAGAAGTATATGGATTAACTTGGGATTGTGTTGATTTTGAAAATAAGACAATTACAATCAATAAGAATATAATTAAAAAGAATCAATTAGGGTTACCAAAAAGAAAAAATATTACCAAAGGACATTCTACAACAGTTTGGTATTATGGAAATTGTAAGAATTCTCAAAGTCAAAGAACAATATCCATAGGAGATAGACTTGTAGAAGCTCTAAAAGAATATAAAAAAGAGCAAGAAGAGAATAGAAAATTTTATGGAGATAGTTATTTATTACATTATGAAAAGAGAGTAATAAATGAGTTTACTAATAAGCCAGAAATAAAAATAATAGATGCTAAAGCTGAATTAGAAGTAGGATTACCAGAAGCAAAGTTAGTTTTTATTAAAGAAAATGGTCAATTTTTAGGAACTGACACACCAAAATATGCATTTAAAGTGATTCATTATGAATTAGGAATCAATTCTAGATTTCATGATTTCAGAGATACGCATGCTACTAGGTTAATCGAAAGTGGAGCAGATATTAAAGCAGTATCTAAAAGATTAGGTCATTCAACTATTGATACAACATATAATATTTATGTTAGAGTAACTGAAAAAATGCAAAATGATACAGTAGAAAAGTTTGAGGATTATGCAAAAGATATGGTTATCCCCAAAACTGTGGATAAACCTTATTTTGATTAATCACTTGATTTTTAGAAAAAAAGTGTTATTATAAAAGACAATTAATTAATTGGAGCTGATGTCTAATGAGAAATAAAGCACTTTTAATTTATACACGAAAACAATTTAGTTTATTCTCTTTTTTGTTGGGAGGGTTTGGAATGATAGTAAAAAATAATGAAGGAAAATTAGATATAACATTATTAGAAGTACAAAGACCATTATCAGAAGCAATAATAAAAGAATATAATCATAAAGAGGTAGTGAAAGACATTCACAACATATTTGTGCAATTACAAGATAATTTTTTTGAACAAGCAGTATACCAAGAATATTTAAAATATACAATTACAGAAGATTTGGAATTTGTTATAGTTGAAGATTCTTCATTGAAAATAAAAAATATCAACGAAAACAATCTTAAATTAGGAAGTGAAATATCTTTTAAAAGATTTACTAAAAAAGATTATAAAAAATCCATAGACTTATGTGAGCATTTATTAATGAGAGTAAGAGATTCATTTTATAATTTAGATGAGATAGAAAAATATATTATCAAAAACTTTGAACATGATAAACCAAAACCACTAACAGATGAAATAATAATATTTGAAACTAAAATACATAAAGATAAATACTATAGATCAAAGAAAAGCGCTTATATAAAAATGGCTTTGCAATTAGGACTTATGGATGAAATAAAAATGGATACTATTTTAGTATCAGAACTAAAAAAATACATTAGTAAGAACATT
>CACZGA010000134.1 GCA_902780585.1 uncultured Erysipelotrichaceae bacterium
TATAATAACATATGGATATATATACGTCAATTTATTATGCTTCTAATATTATGTATGATATAATTGAAGTGGGTGATAATATGTTAGATTCATTTGTTAAATTACGTAGTAAATATCCTGAGTTTGTTTATGAAGATTTTACTGTTGAAGAGGCTGATTCTAAATATGTAGTTACTTATTATTTCCATATTGGGGAAATAGAATTAAAACCTAAAATTACTATTTTAAAAGAAGATATTTCCAATGATAATGTTGATTATGATTACTTATGTTACTTGTTTTTTCAATATGGGTTATTTGATTTGATGAGTTATTATAAATTAACTTGTTCTCCTAGGTTAGTTATTAAACCTATGTATATTAATGAAGAGCAATGTTCTTTCTTTAAAAAAGTATTATTTAATGGTTTAGGGGAATACTTTTATAAAAATGGTATTGATATTGATTATGATAATTTTTTAGATATAGTAGTTGAAAGTGATAAGAAGTATACTCTTCCTAAATTTGGTAATTATTCAGGTAATCTTATTCCTATTGGTGGAGGAAAAGATTCTATTGTATCTATGGAATTACTAAAGAATTATAAATCTGATAATAAGTTCTTTATGTTAGAGAGAAATTTATACCCTAAGAATGAAGCTGGGTATCAATCTATTTATACTGGTGGTTATGATGATTCAGATATTGTAGTTTTTAAAAATGAACTTGATTTAGAACTATTAGAGTTAAATAAAAAGGGTTTTTTAAATGGTCATATTCCTATTTCTGCTTGTATTAGTATGGCTAGTTTTATACTTGCTTATTTAAATAATAAAAAGTATATAGTTTTATCTAATGAAGCTAGTGCGAATGAAGGAAATATGGAGGGTATTAATGTTAATCATCAATACTCTAAGAGTTATGAATATGAAAAAGATTTTCAAGATTACTCTATTAAGTATTTAAACCCTAATATTTTCTATTTTAGTTTACTTAGAGGTTGGAATGAGTATCAGATAGTACAAGAATTTTTAAAACATAAAGAATATTTAAGTGTATTTAGAAGTTGTAATAGGGGGACTAAACAGAATATATGGTGTAATCATTGTAGTAAGTGTTTATATGTTTATATTATGTTATATCCATACTTAGATGATGAAGAAATGAAATTAGTTTTTGAAAATGACATGTTAAATGATAAGACTTTAGAAGATGTTTTTTTAGATTTGATATTACCTGATCGTTTAAAACCGTTTGAGTGTGTGGGGACTAGATTAGAAATTAATTATGCTTTACAAGAAGCTTTAAGAAATAAAAAAGAATATCCCTACTTATTACAATTATATAAGGATAAGTACTCTATAAATAATATTTCAAAAGGAATAGTGGAAAATTATTGGAATAGTGATAATTCTATTCCAGAAGAATATTTATTGTTGTTTGGTGATAAAAATGAAAGATGAGATATTTAAATATTTAAATGGTAAAGGTAAGATATTAATACTTGGTTTTGGGAGAGAAGGTAAATCTACTTATAATTTGATTAGGGAGATGGATTCTTCTTTACCTATTGGTATTGCAGATTTAAAAGAGATTACTGATGAAGAGGTTAAAGGTGATAATAATGTTACTTTCTATATAGGTGATAATTATTTAGATGCTTGTGAGTTATATGATGTTGTTGTTAAGGGACCTGGTGTTATTATTAAGGATTATATTTCTTTAGAGAATAGAAATAAGATTACTTGTCAAACTGATTTGTTTGTACAATTTTGTAATGCTTTAACTATTGGTATTACAGGCAGTATTTGATACTATCGATGAGATAGATAATGATTCTATATGCGTTATGGAACTAGGTTGTCATCAACTTGAATATATGAGACATTCTCCACATATTTCAGTATTATTAGATGTTTATGAAGAACATTTAGATCATTATTTATCTATGCAACATTATGTTGATAGTAAAAAAAATATTTATAGGTATCAAAATAAAGATGATTATATTTTACTTGGTAATAGTCCTTATTTAAATGATGAAAAACCGATTGGAACTGTTGTGAGAAATATAGATTCTGCTAATAGTTATTTAATTGATGGGGATAAATTTATTATTAAAGTTAATGGAGAAACTATTACAATTCCTATTTCTAAGATTCATACAGAATTACAAGGAGAGCATAATTTAGGTAACATTTTAGTTTGTTTAACTATTATTAAAATACTTGGATTTGATATAGATGATAGTATAAAAGCGATTGCTAGTTTTAAAGGCTATTCCTTCAGTTAAGTTTGCACTTAAGGCACTTAAAACTGTAGATACTATTATTGTTGGGGGAATGGATAGGGGAATAGATTATACTGAATTAGTTGATTATTTAAATGAATCATCTGTTCGTAATGTTTTATTATTACCAGATACAGATAATAGGATTAGTAAATTATTCTTAGAGAAGAAAAGTAGTTTGAATGTTGTTTGTGTTAAAAATATGGTAGAGGCTGTTGATATTGCTAAAGAAATTACTGAGAAGGGCAAAATATGCTTGCTTTCTCCAGCGGCTGCTAGTTATAATAATTATAAGAACT
>CACZGA010000135.1 GCA_902780585.1 uncultured Erysipelotrichaceae bacterium
AGCAAGAAGATGTAAGCAAGCAGGTATAACAGTTTTAGATAGTTTTAGTGATATTAATATTATTGCTATTAAAAAGAAAGTTTATATTTATCACAATGCCAAACAATTAACTACTTATGCTTGTTCTTATAATGGAGAAACTAAATTAAAGAATCCTTCTGTTACTATCGTTAGAAATGTTTTTATGAATAAATATGGAGCAGGAGATTCTCGCATTACTAATTTAATTAGAGCCGGATATTATCCAAAAGCAACAAATGATAAAGTCAGTACTGTAATAAACACAGCTAAGAAAATAATCAATGGACAAGTTAATTATGGAACTAATGAAACTAGACTTAAAAAGATTGACAGTCTATTAGGAACTGGATATGGTTAGCTTGTTCAAGACGAAATTAATTCTTTACTAAACTCAAAAGTAAAGAAATGGTAAGGAGGGTTGATTTATATGACAACAAAAAAAGTTATAGATATATCTCAATTCAATAATGTTACCAACTGGGAAAAGGTAAAAGCAACTGGCTACCCTGTAATTATTAGAATTGGTTATAGAGGTAGTAAAACTGGAATAATTACATATGATCCAAAATACAAAGAATATCGGACAGCTTGTGAAAAATATGGAATTGAATATTCATTTTATTTCTTCCCTTGTTCTATAACAGATGCAGAAGCTCATGAAGAAGCTCAATTTGTTATTAATGAAGTAAAAAATTGTAAACTTAATATGCCAATTTTCTGGGATAGCGAAGTGGTACAAAGAGATAAAAGTGGACGTTCAGATAAATTGTCAAAAGAAAAAAGAACTAGAATATTAAAAATTCTTTGTGAAGATTTATTAGCTGCGGGCGTCCCCTGTGGCGTGTATGCATCTAGATCATGGTTATACAATAATCTAGATATGAGTCAAATACCGGTCGCCGCAGAGCATAATACTTGGGTTGCATAGTATGGAGTAACTCAAAATAAATATAATGGTAATCAGGTTCTATGGCAATATACCTCAGACGGAACTGTCAATGGTATCGCCGGCCGCGTTGATTTAAGTTATATTATGAATGTATTTGACATGAACGCCGCGGAAAATAAACCACCAGAATAGAAAGAAACTAAACCAGTTGAAAAATCTGAATGGTAGAAAATTCTAGAAATTGCTAAAGGAGAATTAGGATACTTAGAAAAGAAAACTAATTCAAACTTAAACTATCAAGCGCAGCCTTGGTGTGCAGCTTTTGTTACTTGGTGCTTTACAAAAGCGTTAGGTAAAGCAAGAGCGCAATAGTTATTAAAACATTATCCATATGTTTACTGTCCTACTCTTGGTAATTTATTTACTAGAAATGCAAACCCTAAAGTTGGTGATATTGTAATTTTCTGGAAGAATGGTACTTTTGCTCATACTGGATTAGTAATTGCAGTTAATGGAGATCAGTTTACAACAATAGAGGGGAATACAAGTGGAGCTTCTTCTATTGTAGATAATGGTGGCGGAGTTTGTCAAAAAACTTATTACAATTCTAAATTACCTGGCACTAAATTCTGCACTCCTGCCTATAATTCAACTTCAATTTCTTCTAATGTTAATAAAGTAACAGTAGCAGATGATATGCATACAGTTAAATGGAAAGGTTATGTTACAACAGGCAATGCAAAATTAGTAGTTAGATTAGAACCAAAAAATAATGCAAAGGAATGTTCTTTTAGTCCATTAAAAAACGGAACAGAAATTGGAGTTTCTTATGAAACTGGTAACTGGTATTTAATTAAATATGATGGAAAATTTGGATATGTAAATAAAGCATATATTAATAAAACTAAACCTGAAATTAATTCTTCAAAAACAACAAATAATACTACAGATGACGTTCATACAGTAAAATGGAATGGTGTAGTAAAAACAAATGGCGGCACCCTTAACGTTAGAGTACAGCCAAGTACGAATGCAAAAACTTGTAGTTTCGGTCCTTTAAAGAATGGTACTTCAGTAGGAGTTTGTCATTAGAATGGAAATTGGTATTTAATTAAATATAATAATAAATTTGGATATGTTTATTCTGATTATATTGTAAAAAAATAAGGGGGAGAAAGGAATGAATGTAGAATTAGAATTAGTTGTAACTGTTATTATAGCTATAATAGGTTCTAATGCCTTATGGGGTTTTATCCAATTTTTACTAGAACGTAAAGATAAAAAGAAAGATTGTTCACAAAAAATTCTTGAAGCAATTTAGAAAATAAATGATAAACTTGATTAGAGAACCGCAATTTCATGTCGTATCCGTATTCTTAAATTTATGGATGAGATTATTGAAGGATGGGAACATTCAAAGGATAGCTATAATCAAATAATGCAAGATATTACTCATTATCATCAATATTGTGAAGAACATCCATAGTTCTTAAATCATCAAACTGATGCTACAATTGAGCGTCTTAAAAAGGATTATGAATAGCGTTTAGAAACAAATGATTTTGATCCAAATAATAAATAAATTAGGAGGAAATAATTATGGAGATACTTTTTATAGGAACAATTTTAATTGAAGCCTTAACAGAATATGGAAAAACTATTGTAGAAATGTTCAATTCAGAAGATAAAACAAAAGGAATTCTTCAATTAATTACAATTTTAATTGGTCTTTTCCTTGCTTTTAGTTTTGGTTGGAATATTTTTGTTTTACTTGGAATGGCTGTAAATCCAATTATAGGTACAGCAATAACAGGAATACTTATGAGTAGAGGTTCAAACTGGTGTTTTGATTTCTTTAAACGTATAAGAGAACCAAT
>CACZGA010000136.1 GCA_902780585.1 uncultured Erysipelotrichaceae bacterium
TAATTTCATATCAATTAATAAATCTTCTAAGTACATATCTTTATCTAATATTACAATAGGATAATTATAATCTTCTTGTTTTCTACTCCAATTATCAAAATTATACATGGCATCTTTTATTAATTCATTACTATTGCCTCTTAATTTATATCTTTGTAATAATTTTTCTCTATTATCAGTAGATTTAATTGGTAACACTAACATAAAATCAATATTATTATTTACTAACAATTCTCTGATATCTACGCTAGAGGGGACTAGTACTATATCATATTCTTTTTGGGCTTTTAAAACAGCTTTTAAATAATTATTTGGCCACTCTGGATTAGGAATTCGTGATGTATTACACTTCATTTTTTCATAATCAGCTTTAGATATTTTTGAATAATCACATCTATATGGAGAACTTTGTAAGTCACATACATTTGAGTATTTTTTAGCAACTGTTGTTTTACCTAAACCTGCAAATACACTAATTACTTTACCTCTCATATTAATGACACCTCTTTTATATTATAACATAATAGTATTTATGTTATAAACATAATAGTATTTATGTTATAATATTTTTGTAACAAGGAGATTTTATGAAGATAAGTGAATTAGAGGTAAAGCCTTTATGGAATCCTGAAACAAGTTTATACGATAATGAGATAAGTAATGACATAATTGAAAAAGTATTGTTTTCAGGTATTGAAGATGATAATACTATTTGTACGTACGCTATTATTTTTGGGGTTAATAGGATTATAGAGTTTAAGGCAAGATTAAATACTATGTATGAATTATATAGAAGTAAAAGAGTAAAAAAATTAATACTAGCGGGAAGTAATAAGGGAATATCTAGCAAAAAAAGAAACCAAACACCAAAATCTGTAATAGAATCTTGTAGTGATATATCCACCCTATTTAATGATGATATTACTGAAGCTGAAAGAATGAAGAATTACGCTATTTCTTTAGGAATAAAAGAAGAAGATCTTATTGTTGACCATAGCGCAAATAACTCTGTAGAAACATTAATGCATGTTAAAGAATTAATTGATTTAGATAAAGAGAAAAGTCTTATTTTAGTTACATCTGGTTATCATATGAGAAGATGTATTTGTGGGGCACTAAAATATATTTCTAAAGATATTCATTATTGTCCTGTGGTAGCCGCTACTGGTTATTTTGAAAAAGATAATTACACTAATACTGAATTAGGACGATTATTAGCTAGTTTCGATGCTAATCGAGTTATTAGCCAAGTAAAAGAAGGTATTATATCTGACATGGAGCTTGAACAGAAAAGTATCACTTTGTAGTGATACTTTTTTTATTTTTGATTGTCTCTTAGATTTTTTATAGTTTGATTAGTATAATAGTTTAAACTCCCAACCAATAGAATAATCTGATTTATTAATCATGGCTTTTTTATCATTTTAAATAAAATTTATAATTCCTATGATTAATATAACAATACCACATGCAATTAGTATAAAACCATTTTTCTTAATTTTAGCAACAGCATCAGCATCATTCTGTAATTCTTTCTTAGTTGCACTTTTTGGATTAATAGCCATATATAATCCTAAAAAAAACATTATACCGCCAAATAATAATGGCATTAAATTATACATATAATCCTCCTCATATTTCTAAATCTTTAGTATAATTAAAACCTAAAGAAATATATCTATACTTATTATATTAACACATAATATGTATTTTTGTCAGCGTTTTCCTTTTTTATTATATTTTTCTTTAACTTATTATTTAACGCTTCATAAGTTCTTGTTTTTGAATCACTTAATAGTTTTTCTACGTTTATAAAAAAAAACGAACTTAAAAGTTCGAGTAATTTACATATTGGTAGCGAAGGAGGGGATCGAACCCCCGACCTTTCGGGTATGAACCGAACGCTCTAGCCAGCTGAGCTACTTCGCCATTTCAAGTTGCAAGATAATAATACCAAATTCTTATTGAAATTGCAACAGATTTTTTATTTAAAAATTACATTTTGATTAAATTTATTAATTATTTTGATAATTTTATCGGAAGTATAACGTATTTTTTCAATAGTTCTCTTTTTAAAGTATTTTTGACTTAGATATTTTATTTCTAAATTATATATTTCTACAAGTAGTTCATTTAAGTCTTTATAAGAACCATTTTGACCAGTAATATCATCAAACCATTTATTTATCTCATATACTTCACCATTTATTCTTAGTTTTTCTATATTCTTAGTTTTTCTAGGGTACTAATAAATGTTCTATTAGCTAATATTTCTTTGCAAACATAACTTTGTAAGTAATAAGCTTCAGATTCATAAGTATTACTTGTTTCAGCATTTATGGCATATATTGTATTACTAATTATAGGATTAGACTGATCTAATCTTTTTATTATGTTTATTATATCAGCAGTTTGCTTAGTATTAATAATTTCCTCTAAGATATAAGAAGAATGCTTTTTTATAAAAGTGCAAGTATCTTTTTGATAGATACGATATGTTAACCCTGTTCTTAAATAAATATATTTATATGAATTTACGGCATGATTAAATTCATGTACTAGGTAATCTATTAATTCTATTAGTGTAATATTATTATAGTTTTGAATTACCATATGTTTTCTTGTTTTATAAGTACCTTCTAAAATACAAGGAGTACTTGAGTAATAGGCTTTTCTAACATTATCTTCTTTATTACTACTTATTATTTTAGTTTCTTTAAAAGTATTTATAATAACACTTTCTTTTTCATAACCATACTTTAATACAAAGGCTGGTATTATTACATATAGTATATGTCTTATATTATCATCATAATGATATATATCACATATCTCATCAATTATGGGTTTTTCTCTGTATACTATCATATTATTATTCATAGAATCACCTATTATTAGTATATCAAATATTTAAAATTATAGATATTACTTATTTTCTTCTTCATCAAATACAAAAGTTATTTCAGCATCAAATAATTGTAGATAATTTAGTCTTTTCCATTTGTTTTCTGATTTATCAAGAGTTTGTATTTCTATCATATCCCAGATTGCGACCCACCATACTACACATAGAAAGTTTGAGAGGATGGAATTTTTTAGATAGTGATCTACTAATATATTAGCAACTATTAAGACTAGGCCTATTACAAGGAAAATTATAGATCTTATATTTTCTAAAGACATTTCATAGTCTACATCATCTATTTCTATTCCATAATTATTATGAATGGATTTACGCATTCTTTCTTGGGTAAATTTATCTACTTTAGGGCAATGTATTTCTAAAACTATATCAGTATTAATTGGAACCATATAAGCTATTTCTTCAATATAATTACATACTGAATCAGCTAATTCTAATTGTTTATAATCATGTTCCATATAAAGGTCAGATACTTTATCTAGTTTTACTGGTATTACAGCTTTGCCTTCTTGGAAGTAATATTTTTCTACATATTT
>CACZGA010000137.1 GCA_902780585.1 uncultured Erysipelotrichaceae bacterium
AAATATATCTGATACTATAGATGAAGAAGATAGAAATGATTTACTAATGATTGAAGAAGCTTTTAATATTAAAGATAAATATAAAAGATTAGAATATGTGTACTATAAAGTTTGTGAAATATTAGATAAACCAATTAAAGAAAATATTTGTGATTTTGATAAGAATGGTTTATGTGCTGCACAAAGGGCCGGAAAACATCCTAGTAAAATAAATGGCTGTTGTGGGACGTGCAAATACATTAGTAAAAAAGGTTGTACGATATGTTCCCTATCATGTAAAACATTTTATTGTAGTTACATAATTAAATTAAAACATATTCCTAGTTTTAGAAAAATTAAATTATATAAATATTTCTTTAGTCTCCCTCAAAAAATGATTATTGAAACTAATTTTTGGAATACGGCTGAGGAGAATTTAAAACTACTATCTAAAACTTATCGTAATAAAAAAATGAGGCGTTTTTAATTGCTTCATTTTTGTTTATGCATTTCTTTCCATTTTTTTATTTGTTCTAATCTTAGTTTAAATTTTTCTTCATTGCCTTGAGTTGTTGGTTTATAATACTCTTTTCCTTTTAAGTTAGGTGGTAAGCATTCCATGGTAGATAGTTTATCTTTAGTGTCATGGGCATAGATATAACCTTTGCCATAATTTAAGTCTTTCATTAATTTAGTTGGGGCGTTTCTAATTACTAGTGGTACTGGTTCAGCTAACATTTTTTTAGCATCATCAGCAGCAGACATATAAGCTGTTTCACAGGCATTAGATTTAGGGGCCAGTGACATATAAATTACGGCTTCTGTTAGGTGTACACTGCATTCTGGCATACCAATAAAATGACAAGCATGATAAGCATTAACTGCAACATTTAAAGCATTAGTGTCAGCTAAGCCTATATCTTCTGAAGCAAAGCGTGTTACGCGTCTTGCGACATATATTGGATCTTCTCCAGCTTCTAACATTCTAGCTAGCCAGTATACGGCGGCATCGGGGTCACTATTGCGCATTGATTTATGAAGAGCGGAAATAATATTATAATGTTCTTCACCATTTTTATCATAAAGAAGTGCTTTTTTCTCTAAGCATTCTTCAATTATTTCTTCAGTAATTTCTATTTCTAGTTTTTTATTTACTTTACCATTCATGACTAGCATGTCTAGAGTTGCTAAGGCACTTCTGGCATCACCATTAGAAAACTCAGCAATTAAGTGTAGGTTTTCTTTGGATATTTTTACTTTTTGTTTACCAAAACCTCTTTCGTCTTTTAAAGTCCTTTTTAAGAGTTCTTCAATATTTTCAGTAGATAATTCTTTTAAGACAAATACTCTACAACGGGATAGCAACGCGTTATTTACTTCAAAACTAGGATTTTCAGTAGTGGCGCCAATTAATACAATAGAGCCTTTTTCAACGTATGGTAAGAAAGCATCTTGTTGAGCTTTATTAAAACGATGTATTTCATCTACAAAGACAATAGTTTTAATACCTAATCTTTTATTTTTATCGGCGTCTTCCATAACTACTTTTATTTCTTTAATACCAGATGTGACAGCAGAGAACGTTATAAATTCTGATTTGGTTCTTTCAGCAATTATTCTAGCGAGAGTAGTCTTACCTACTCCGGGAGGCCCCCAGAAAATCATGGAAGTTACTTGGTCACTTTCTATTATTCTTCTTAGAATCTTACCTTCACCTAGAAGATGTTCTTGTCCAACAAATTCTTCTAATGTTCTAGGCCTCATTCTAGAAGCTAAAGGTTCTATGGCTGGATTTTCAAATAAAGAACTTTGTTCCATTGCTTCACATCCTTTCTTTAATAATTCTATTTATCGATATTCTACTATTTCTTCTAAGTTTTTTCTCTTTAAGTGTCCTGGACTGGCAGGGCAATTATCATCTTCATAGCCAATTGGCAGTAGACAAACTGGAATGATGTTTTCAGGAAGAGAAAACTCTTTTCTTAGTGCTTCTCTATCAAATAACTCTATCCAGATATTTCCTAAACCTTGGTTTGTGGCTTCTA
>CACZGA010000138.1 GCA_902780585.1 uncultured Erysipelotrichaceae bacterium
TGACCTAGATGCATATACCCCGCATGGGATGCCCGCCGCCAGAAGTTTATCACAAAGAATCTTTAGCATTTCAGTTCTTTTTGCTTTTGATAATTTATCAGAACGTCCACTTTTATCTCTTTGTACGACTTCACTATCAAACCAAACTGGCATATTAATTTTGCTGTTTTTTACTTCATTGATAACAAATTGTGCCTATTCTTCAGCTTCAGCTTTTGTAATTGAACAAGGGAAAAAATAAAAAGAATGTTCAATTCCATTTTTTTCACAGGCTGTCCTATATTGTTTATATTTAGGGTCATAAGTAATAACACCTGTTTTACTTCCCCTATATCCAATTCTTATTATAACAGGATAACCAGTAGCTTTAACTTTATTCCAATCTGTAACATTATTGAATTGAGAAATATCTATTACTTTTTTAATTGTCATATTAACCTCCTTTATTACCATTTTTTAGATTTAGCATTAAGAAGGGAGTTAATTTCATCTTGGATTAATTGACCATATCCTTTTCCAAATTTTGCATCTAAATTTTTGATTCTTTCTTCGTTCTTACCAAAATTTAGTTTTCCATCAATAATTTGTTTAGCTACATTGTACATTAAATTAACTCTATTTTGTACTACAATAGGGTCATAACCAGCATCAAGTAATCGTGTCATTCTAGCATTATTAGAACTATATTTGTTCATAAATACCCCTCTGACAACATCAATTAATCCAGTTGTTTTTAAAGTATTTTCACCTTTATAAGAAACAGAATAAGAATACTGTTTTCCACTCTTGTAAATTATAAATTTACCATTACAAACAACAAAATTTATATCTCCAACAGATTCAAAAACAGTAATTCCAGCTTGTTTACAACGTCTTGCTCCATATGCTGTAAAATCTGTAGTTCCAACGCCATTTGGTTCTAAATCATTGTACCAGCAATAATTGGCCCCACTTGACTTTAATCCATTTGCTTGAGATGCCGTACAGTTATTTCCATGATGAGGGACTTTGAAGAATTTAACTTTTGCCCCAACCTTTTTAATAAAATCATAAATTTTTTCTGGACCATCTCCACTTGTCCAATAACCCCATTCATAGAAATAAAAACATAAACTTCCATCATTTACATAACTCCATCCTTCTGTATCATCATTTTCAACACGAGAAGGTTGATTTCTGTAAACATAAAATTTAATATCCCCAAGAGTAATTTTATCACCATGTTTTAAATATTGTACAGAAGCTCCTTTACCTTTAGCTTCAGAAATAATTTTATTAAGATAACTTATATCACTTTTAACTTCTGTACTACCTTTATTATTTCTAAGACCGCTTTCTAAAGTTTTAGGGTCATAACAATATAATTTTACAACAGTGAAATAATTATCTCTTATAATTTGTAGAATCCCATAGTCATGGTCATAATGAGCATGAGATATAGCTAAATAAACTTTTTTGATACCATTTCTTTTTAAATAATTAATAAGGGCGGTAGTGCCTTCTCCACAACCGCCATCGATAATAAAACATATATTATTTTTAGTATCAATTAAAACTTGCATATCCCCATATCTTGTCTAACTATTAGGTCTTCCAAATCCGGGTATCCAACCTCTAATCATAAGATTCACCTCCTAAATAAAAAATCACTATTAATAGTTTTGGATTCTATTAATAGTGATTTTTATTAAGAAGAAAATCTTATGTTTTTTTGACCTTATTAAAAAGTTGCTCTCGCGTTTTTAAATTTTCTTTAATATCTCTTTTTATAGTATCATATTTTTCCCAACAACTTTGCTTTTCTTTCCAGTAATATGTACTATGTTGTTGTATTTTTTTCAAAATTAATTGAGCACCTTCTTGTTTACGTAACTCTTCAGGAATAGTATTAATTAAATCTTTTTGAAGACTTTCTAGTGCTTCTTGTTTAATTTTATTTGTATTTTTCCTTTCTTTCCAATATTCTATCATGGCTCTTTTTTCAGCTAAACGTTGACCAAAAAAAGAACTAGGAGGGTTTTTATCTTCTTCTATGTTATAAAAAGCCTTACCTATATAAGTTTTTCCATTATGTTTTAAAATCACAATAGAAAACCCTCTGTTAGGATAGTATTTTGATTCTAAAAGTTTCATGTTTCATTTTCCTTCTTTTTATAATTTGCAACAAAAATTTTCCAAGGTTCGACGCGGTCGCCGCTTGATGTAAAATTACCACCTTGGTATTCAATCCAGAAATCATCCAGAGTATATTTGCCCCTTGGACGGACTTCCGCCATATTAGTTTCTTCTTGACAATGTAAACAAAAAAGTTTCTTTAAATGTCCTGGTTCTCTTTCTTGACCTATTGTTCTGAATACAGGTATTCCTTTCATTCCACATTTAGTACAATAAAAATCGCTAAGGGTGATATTTCTGACATCTTTTGTT
>CACZGA010000139.1 GCA_902780585.1 uncultured Erysipelotrichaceae bacterium
TTTTGAAGATGGTAGTGGCACAATTTCTAAACCATATTTACCATTTAGAATCATTGAGAAAGAAAATCCAAATAGAGCTGCCATTGTAAAACAAATAAAAGCACTGGGAGAAAACGAATATGTTTTGAAAAGGTATGCTGCCCTAAATAATCAAGAAAAAGGATATCATAATGAAAAAGATATCGATTTTGACGTGGAAAAAATTTTGAAAAAATTGAATAGCAAGGAAATTAAAAAAATATTAGATATCTATGAAGTTAAGAAAATTAAAATAGATCATAAAGGTGCAGTTCTTTTACTAACTATGCACTATAACGAACTAATGAGCATTGAAGAACAAAAGAAAATTTATACTTCTTTATTAGATTATTTTGTAGATGATAACCAACAAATTATTATAAAACCACATCCGGCTGATACCATAAATGATTACGATAAAGTATTTAAAGGTTCAAAAACAATAAATAGATACATGCCAGCAGAATTATTTCCATATTGTATAAATAATAGTTTTGAAAAAGGCATAACATGCTGGTCAACAGCAATCTACAATTTAGGAAGCATCTTAAAAAGAATAGTAAATTTTGATACCAGAATAGATACTTCATACAAAGATTTTGATAAATATTATGCCATAGTAGAAATATTGAAGAAAATAAAATCAGATAGTAAAATTAATATTATTTGTAAAAATACTAATGAACTACAGTTAGAAAAATTACTTGATAACTATATTAAGGGTTATAAGAAACATTTTACTTTTAACGAAAAAGGGAAAAACAGTATTTATATTGTGGATAAAATAGATGAAAAATTAAAAAATGAACAAGTAATATCTCTAGATTATGATATAAATGCTAAAAGTTTAATTCATATTACCAAAAAAAGTTCAAAAAATGTGGAAGATTTATTTATCAGTTTGTATAATATAAAGAATATAGATGGATTATCTGCAAAAAAACACTTAAAATATTCAAATGCTGATTTATTAATAAATAGCCTTAATGAAACAGATTTTAGAGAAGTACTACATAATGTAGTAAACAATTATCATAATAATTTAAATAAAATGATAAATGAATATGAAAAAGAATCTTCCGACTTAGAGAAAATAATAGAAGAACAAAATAATACTTTAAATAGTATCTATAACTCTACATCATGGAAAATAACATCTCCATTAAGAAAAATAGTAGATGTAATAAGAAAAATAAAAAAATAAATAATATGACAAAATGCAATGAGGAGGAACAAAGTGAAAAAAATATCGATAATTGTTCACTGCTGTGGAACAGAAGATAATATTTCAAAATGTTTCAAAAGTATTACCGAACAATCTTATAGAAATTTAGAAATAATTGCTTTAGTAAATGATAATACAAAAGACTTTGTAACAGATCTTTCAAAAGATGATAAGCGAATAAAAACTGTTAATACCACTCAAAATACATTAATGTCATATTTATTAGGAACTAAAAAAATATCGGGGGAGTATTTATCATTTATTGAATGTGAAGACTACATAGATAGAGATTATTTCAGAGTATTAATAGAAAACTCTGAAATTAATAATAGTGAATTAATAATTTCAAATATTGTAAGATTTAATTCATCAAAAAAATACGTTCATGGTTTAACATTTAATACTAATAATGAATCAAAATATAAGATTTAATATTTTAAACAACAAACTAATAAAAATTGATTTATGGCAAAAAGTAGTTAAAAAAATAGAAAAATTAAAAAAAACATCAGAAATAAATCCTCAATTAGTTTTAACAACATTATCTTTATACTATTCAAAGAAAACATCCTTTTGTGATAATGCCTATTATTACTTACATGAAGATTATAAAAAAGAAAAAGTAGAAGATATTGATAATAAAATAATAGAAATAAATAATTCATTTAATGAAGAATTTTTAAAAAATGAAAAGATTATAAACAAGTATAAGAAAAATATTATAACCTGGAAATCTTTATATTTATCTAAACAGATAGATAAATATAATATATTAAAGAGTAATAATAAAAAGATTGCTTCCCTAAATTATAATTATGAACAAGATGAAGAATTAAATAACTTCTATAAAAGAAAAGAAAATGACAATAGTTGGGACAATTATTATGAGCTTAAAACAGACTTTTCAGAGGAATATTTAGAAATAAAAAATCAAATAATGGATCCAAATATAAAAATAATTAGTTTTGATATGTTTGATACATTAGTTACTAGACCATTCTTTCTTCCTCATGAAATGTTTACCTTATTAAA
>CACZGA010000140.1 GCA_902780585.1 uncultured Erysipelotrichaceae bacterium
CATAGGTTGATAATACTAATAATACATAGATAAAGATTTTTAATTTATCTTTATTTAAGTATTTAAATAATAGTTTAAAATTATTTAATTTTTTCATATGACCACCCTCTCTTAAACATAAAAAAGGAAGCCATACAAAATGGCTCCCTTAAAAAAATTAATTTTAAAATTAATCGTAATTAAAACAAGTGAGAATACCCCCACAAGCCATTTTTGCAGTATTTGAAATAATAAATTGTATTGAATTTGCATCATCTAAAATTATTTTCATATTCTCACTCCTTTCCCTTCAAATTCATGTAAATATTAACACATTTATATTATTTTGTCAAATTTCAGTAAAGAACATAAAAAATCTCTATCTTTAATGTAGAGATTTTTGTTATTGTTTATTATTTCCTTCACCAAATATGGTGCACATCATCTGGATGTCTTCTTCATCAAATTCAGCAAAGGCATCTACTACTGCTTTCCAATTAGGAATATTACCAGCATGTTCCCCAGCTGTTAATTTTTCGCTTATTCTCTTTTTACTTCTTAAGTCGTTGACGGCACATCTATATACATCTGAAACCTCATCCCATCAGGCATTTATGCTTGCTCCTTTGCCAAGTTTCTTTGCTTCTTCCATATATGCTATTTCAACATCAATCATTTCTTTTAATTCCAAATACTTTTGTAGTAATTCTTCATCGATTGTTTCTCTACAAATACCTTCTTGCAAATCTTGAGCTAAATACTTTCCATCTTCTGCCCCGGCTACTCCGCGTAAGAGCCACTCAAACTCTGGATTTTTTTTCACGTACTTTTCCATAGTATGCCATACTCCTGCTTCTATTTTACGGTTGCTAAATGTGCCACTATACACAACATAGCCATCTGTATATCCAGGAAAAGTACATTCATCGTCATAAAATTCTGGAGTGTATATTACATGTGGCTGCGTATCAACGTCAATGGATTGGACATTTTCTGTCAAAGCTTTTTTACTATATGGTCGTGGAGCAATCACAACATGACCTGGTACATGTTCTAGCCTTTTTTTGGTGAATCTCCCTTTCTCATCTTTAAAAAGTTCACGTTCATCAACAGATTTATACAGGGAAGGGGACATAATATATCCAGATTCTATATATATGTGCAAACCACTAGTTAGTATGTGATGGGTATATCTAGGCAAACAATTCACCTTTATTGTCTCAAAGTATGTTTCCTTCGTACATTGGCTTAATATCCAATCAATTAACTCTACTTCTTTTTCGTATTTTGCTTTAACAAATTTGTCTAACTTTGGATCTTGCATATTTATTCCCCCTTTTGATGCGCATATCATACCATAATTACCTGAATTTGTCAATTATTACTGCTTTTTCTTAATAAACACTCTGTATAAAACATATAGAATTGATAATTCAAATGCAGCTCCTAACATATATGCAAATATAGTTATAACATTCTTAATTACTTCAAAAGAGATAAAACGATATAGAGTTAGACTTAGTATAAGTGGTAAGACAAATAGTAATATCATAACTAGTTTTGCATACCAATAGTTAGCCATTAGAAAACTATCATGATAATATCATTTAGTTCTCTATACTTTTCACATTCTAATTCTAATACTTCATTTTTCTTTATATAAGCTTTTAGTTCCATATTATCTTTACTTGTTGAACCACAGTTTGGACAAGATACTCCATCATTTATTTTTAAATCTATTTTCGTCCCACAGTATTCACAAAATATTTGGACATTTTCTACAATATCTTTACTGGGAATATCTATTGAGTAGTTAAAGCAATTATGATTGACAAATAAATTTTTCTTTAAGTCTTTTAACACTTTACAATAAGTATCAAGTTTAACTTTAAGTTCTTGCTGTAAATGCTCCAAATAATAATAGTATTCTGTATTACTTTTCTTAATTTCTTCTAGATATTGTTTATTGCTACTATAGGCTCCTTGACAATTAGGACAAGTACTATTAGAAGTATTAAATATATTACCACAATAATCACATTTAATATCATAGTCTTTTATAAATTGGTCTTTTGATAAATCTATATCCTTTATAGCCATTATCTTTTCTTTATATTTCTTTGCTTTTTTTAAATATATAATCATTTCTATTACTATAAATGCTAGTAATAGAAAGAAAAATAAAACGTATAGTGCTATTTTAATTTTTAAATCGTTATTCATTTATTTCACCCTTTTTTTATTCGTTGTATAGTCTTATTATTTCATCATAATCTTTACTAACTATAGCATGTAGTTTTTCGACATCCCAAACATATTTATCTATGTACTTATTATTAGCCCAATTAGGGAATAATCTTTCAATGTAATTTAGGGATTTAGTAATATATTCTTTTGATATGTTTTTACCAATTCTTTTAAAATTACCAAATATTAGGTACCAAATAAGTAAGAATTCTAGTCTTTCTTTTCTTTCGTTGGATAAC
>CACZGA010000141.1 GCA_902780585.1 uncultured Erysipelotrichaceae bacterium
TTTCTTAATAAAAAAAATTACAAATCTTATTATTGGCGTTCTTGGGAGGAAAATGGATGTACTCGAATTGATGTGGGTTCCTGGTTTGAATTTTTTGATATTAAAGAAGAGGTGATTTAAATGGCAAGAAAAACAAAAGATATAAGAAATGTCACCTTAAGCGATTTTTATTGCACTAAATGTGGGATGAAAGGTATCCCTGTATTTAGAACAATAGGACAAGAAAGAGAACCTGGTCACCTTAAGAAATTATTTTGTTTACATTGCCAAGAGGAGACAAATATGGCGGAAATCCGTCCAAGGGGCAAATATACTCTAGATGATTTCTGGATTGAATACCAGGGTGGTAACTTCACATCAAGCGGCGACCGCATCGAACCTTGGAAAAATTTTGTTTCAAATTATAAGAAAGAAGAAAAGTAATGATATATTTTACAGCAGATTTACATATTGGACACGATAGAGATTTTATTTGGAAGGAAAGAGGTTTTTCTTCTATTGAAGAACATAATAAAGAAATTTTTAAAAGATGGAATGAAGTAGTTAAACCAGGAGATACTGTTTATATTCTTGGGGACCTTGCTATGGGTCAGGATGAAGCAGCATGGGATAGTGTTTTTCTTAATTTAAATGGAATTATCTATTTTTTAAGAGGGAATCATGACTCTAAAAGAAGAATAGATATATATAAAAATAGATATGGTTTTATAGATTTGGGATGTGCTTCTTTCTGGAAGTATAAAAAGAAAGATTTTTATTTATCTCATTATCCAACCTTAACGGCTTATGGAGAAGATGAAAAGTTCTTTTGGAATTTATCTGGACACACCCATTCTATAGATAAATTTGAGAAAGGAAAAGATAAAGTATATAATGTTGCAGTAGACGCTCATGGCTGCTATCCTGTGTCTATTGAACAAATTATACAAGATATACATGAATTAAATAAAAAGGAGACTTTATGAAACTAGTAGATTCAAATTATTATTCCAATGGTACTTCTCATGTAATTTTAGAACATCATGGGAAAAAATATGAAGGACAATCCAGTTGGAATGGAAATCTAAAATATCCTCCCAATTCTTTTTTTGGTCAACGCTTAGCTGAAAAAAGAGCTATGATAAAATACTGGAAAGAAAAAAGAGATGTAAATAGAATCAAAAAACAAGCCTTAGAAAGCTTTAAAAAAGATTTAGACACTTACATTTACGATGGAGTTGTAGAAGAAGGATTATATGAATTAATTTTAGAGAAACTGGACCAGCATATTAAATATTATGGAAAAGAAGCAGAAGATTGTAAAGAAAATGCAGTTTCTTTAAAGGAAGGAATCAAAGAGAATTTAGAAATCCGAAAGCAATTTTTTGACCATCTTCCAAATGGTCAAAACTAAATAAAACTTTTTATTTAAAAATCACTATTATTAGGACTGAAACTAATAATAGTGATTTTTTTATTTGAAAGGAGATAAAATATGATACATATTTATATCCCGGGACTAGGAAAACAACCAGCAAAAGAAACTAGATATGGAGATGGTCAGATTATTAATGACGGAACAAATTATCTAGTAATTGATGGTTTTTGTGATAAAGGTACTGATATTTTAATCAAGAAATTAAAAACTTGGAAAGTTGTTTCTCCAATTTTAGCAATTTCTCATTCTCATTATGACCATACTTATGGTATTTTAAAGATTTTAAAAGATTCTTATTTTAAACCTAAAATGTTATATTGCTATGACCCAGCAAGTCTAGAAGTGGGTCTGACTAATAACAAAGGCTCTAAATAGGTCAAATCCGATATTAATAATTTAAAAACTATTATCAGTCTTGCTAAAAGTAAAAATGTTCCTGTAAAATACTTAAAACATAATCAAACTATCACTCAAGGTGATATTAAATTTAAAGTATTTCGTAAACAACCTACAAAAGTAACTAATGAAGATACTAATGGTTGGGATTATGTTAATCAAGGAAGTTTATGCTTTTATTTTTATGAAATCGGATATTGGACAAGTGGAGATGGGCCAGCTAAAATTTATGATTTTATTAAATCTTGTAATGCTAATGTAAAATTCTTTAAAATTCCTCATCATGGAAATAACTGTTCTCAATCTCAGGCGGAAGGTCTATATAAAATGGGAGCTAGATTCTGCTGGTATAATGATCTAGAACCCAAAGGAGTGGGAACTAATAATTTTACTCAGTATGGAGCAAGAAGATGTAAGCAAGCAGGTATAACAGTTTTAGATAGTTTTAGTGATATTAATATTATTGCTATTAAAAAGAAAGTTTATATTTATCACAATGC
>CACZGA010000142.1 GCA_902780585.1 uncultured Erysipelotrichaceae bacterium
TAATGCTGATGAAAATGCTATTTCAGTATCAGGTAATATAGATGTTAATCTATCAAATATAAATGTTAGTAAAACAGGGGATTCTGCTGGCGGAGATAATACTAGTTTTTATGGTACAAACTCTGCTATCTTAGCCAAAGGTGGTGCTAACTTAACAATTAAGAATGTTAAAATCACTACCAATGCTACAGGCGCTAATGGTGTATTTAGTTATGGTGGTTCTGCCACTACAAATAATTCATCTAGTGATAACACCACAATTAATATCAGTGATTCAACAATAACTACTACTAAAGATAATTCAGGAGGTATTATGACTACTGGTGGTGGTATTATGAATGCCACGAACTTAACTATTAATACAGCTGGTACATCTAGTGCTGCTATTAGATCAGATAGAGGAGGGGGAACTGTTACTGTAAACAAAGGTACATATAAAACTACTGGAAAAGGATCTCCTGCAATATACTCAACTGCAGATATAACAGTAAAAAATGCTACTCTAGAAGCTACCGCCTCAGAAGGAATAGTAATTGAAGGAAAGAATAGTGTAACTCTAGAAAATGTAGAATTGACAGATACTAATAATACTCTAAATGGCCAATCTACTACTTATAAGAATATTTTCTTATACCAATCAATGAGTGGTGATGCTGCAAGTGGTGAAGCAACTTTTACATCTAAGAATTCAACAATAACTACTAATCAAGGAGATAGCTTCTATGTAACTAATACTACTGCTTCAATTATTCTAGAAAACAATAAGATAACAAATAATGATTCAAAAGGAAATTTCTTAAGAATTCAAAAAGATTCTTGGGGTAAATCTGGAAGTAATGGTGGTGTAGTTACTTTAAAATTAATAAATCAAGAAGCAAATGGCGATATAGTAGTAGATTCTATTTCTAAATTAGATATGACTCTATCAAGTTCTAACTATAAAGGAACAATAAATAATAGTAATGAAGGAGAAGTATCAATTACTCTTGATAAAAATAGTACAATTACTCTAACTGGAGATACTTATATAAAATCTCTTTCAAATGAAGATACAACTAATAGTAATATTAATCTTAATGGTTATAAATTATATGTAAATGGTGTAGAATTTACAAAATAATGCTACAATAGTTGTAGAAAGAAGGGATAATATGAAAGAAGTACAAGAATTCTTAAAAGAGTGTGGTGTTTATTTCTTAGCGACATCAGAAGATAATATTCCTCATGTAAGACCATTTGGAACAGCTGAAATATTTGAAAACAAATTATATATTCAAACAGGTAAGAAAAAAGACGTTTCTAAACAAATAGCAAAGAATCCCAATGTAGAATTATGTGCTTATAAAGATGGTAAATGGTTTTAATATATGGATAGAATTGATAAAGTAATATGTAATCAACTAGGGTTTACTAGAAAAGAAGTAAAAAGAATACTGCATAAAAAAAGAGTAGAAGTAAATGGTCAAATAATAGTAGATTCTGATTACAAAGTAGATATTGAAAAAGATGATATCACATTAGATAACCAAAAAATAGAAATAAAAGAATATGTCTATTTAGTTCTTAATAAACCTAAAGGTTATGTATCCGCAACTAAAGATAATAAAGATAAAACAGTTTTAGAATTAGTACCTGAAAAGTATCTTCATAGAGATTTATTTCCTGCAGGTAGACTTGATAAAGATACAACTGGTTTAATGCTCATAACAGATGATGGGGTATTTGCTCATGAAATATTATCACCTAAAAAACATGTACCTAAAACCTACTTAGTAGAAATAGATATTCCCCTTACAAAAGAAATGCAAGAAGGGTTCCAAAAAGGTATAGTATTAAAAGATGGTATTTGTAAAGCTTCAGCATTAGAAATATTAGATACTTATCAAGCTAAAGTAACCTTAACTGAGGGTAGATATCATCAAATAAAAAGAATGTTTGGCACTTATCAAGCTAAAGTCACAGAATTAAAAAGATTATCTATGGGAAACTTCACTCTCCCCAAAGATTTAAATGAAGGTGAAATAAGAGAACTAACTAAAGAAGAATTATCGCTAATTAAAGAAAGATAATTCTTTTTTTATATAATATTATGATAAAATATGTAATAAGGGAGTGATTAAATATGGATTTTGAAAATGTAATAAAAAATCGTCACGCTACCAGAAAGTTTAAAAGTGAAATAATAGAAAAAGAAAAAATAAAGAAAATATTAGAAGCTGGAAGACTTGCTCCTACAGCTAAAAATATTCAACCAATTAAAATTATAGTTGTTGAACAAGAAATAAATAAAATGGATAATATAACACCTTGTCGTTATAATGCACCAGTTATTTTAATAGTATGTGGAGATAAAAACCAGGCATTTGAAAAAAACAATCATTCAACTTTAGAAGTAGACGCTTCTATAGTTGCTACACATATGATGCTAGAAGCCACAAACCAAGGTTTAGGAAATATCTGGATAGAGTTATTTGATAGAGAAGCACTAAGAAAAGAGTTTTCTCTTCCTGAAAACATCATTCCAG
>CACZGA010000143.1 GCA_902780585.1 uncultured Erysipelotrichaceae bacterium
TAGAAAAAGTAAAGCATAATAAATTTAATATTAAATAGCATTTTTTGTGAAAAGAAAGGATGAGTTATATGCAAAAGAATAGTATAGCAGTAAGTGTTTTATGTAATGTCTATAATCATGAAAAATATTTAGAAGAATGTTTAACTAGTTTAGTTAATCAAAAAACAAATTTTAAATATGAAATATTGGTTCATGATGACTGTTCAACTGATTCGTCGGTGAAAATAATTAATGATTTTTATAGAAAATATCCTAATAAAATAGTTCCTTTTTTTGAACATGAGAATCAATATTCGAAAGGCGTTAAAATTACAAAAGATATAATGATTTCGAAAATTAAAGGAAAATATTTTTGTTTTTGTGAGGGTGATGATTATTGGACAGATAATAATAAACTTCAAAAACAGTATGACTTTTTAGAGAATAATCCTGATTATAAATTTTGCGTCCACAATTCAATAAGGGTTAATAAAAATGGTATTGAAATTGAAAAAAGAAATACAAAAATAGGTGGTGGTGATTTAACTTGTGAAGATTTTATTATAAGTGGTGGTAGTTTTGTTGCTACAAATTCAATTTTCTCATATTCTAGCTTAACAAAAAAATTACCAAAATGTTTTGACATAATGGCAACAGATTATATTTGGCAGATTTATTTGTCTTCATTTGGAAAAACATATTGTTTTAATGATTATATGTCTGCATATCGTATTCAATCAGATGGGTCTTGGACTTGTAGAATGCTTGCTAATCCTGACCAGCTTATAAAACACAAAGAAAGATTAATTAAAGCTTTTAAATGTTTTGATAAAGATATGAATTATAGATTTCATAGTTCAGTAGAGTTTGCAATTTTGAAGATTGAATATGCAATACTATTAATAAAAAAAGATTATAAATCTATGAGAAGTAGAACTTATAAAAAAATTTATAAGAAGGAGAAAATAAAGACAAAAATAAAATATTTTCTTGATGAACATTTTCCAAGAGTTTATAATAAAATCAAACAAATAAGGAGTAAAAAATGAATAAACAAATATTAGTAACACAATCATCTATGCCAAATTATGATGAATATTGTGAAGAAATTAAATCTATTTTTGAAAGTAAAATTAGAAAGTGATTTAAAAGATTATTTAGGTGTTTCAAATATGTCTTTATTTTGTAATGGACATTTAGCACTTATGATAGCTATTCGTGCGATGAATTTTCCAAAAGGAAGTGAGATAATAACAACACCTTTTAGTTTTTCTTCTACAACTCATGCTATTGTCGATAATGGGCTTATTCCAGTATTCTGTGATATTAATGATGTTGATTATACTATAGATGTTGATAAAATAGAAAGTTTAATTACAGATAGAACAGTAGCTATTCTTCCAGTTCATGTTTATGGACATATTTGTGATGTAGAAAAAATAGATAAAATAGCTAAAAAACATCATTTAAAAGTTATCTATGATGCGGCTCATGTCTTTGGTGTTCAATATAAAGGAAAATCTATTGCAAGTTATGGGGATATATCAATGTTTAGTTTCCATGCTACAAAAGTTTTTAATACTATTGAAGGTGGAGCATTAGTATATAATAATGATTCTTTAAAAGATGTTTTAGAGAAACTTAAAAATTTTGGTATTAATGGACCAGAAAAAGTTGAGTTGGTTGGAATTAATGCTAAAATGAATGAATTTCAGGCTGCTATGGGAATATGTAATTTAAGGCATATTGATAGAGAAATAGAAAAGCGTAGTAAAGTATACAAAAGATATGTTAAAAGATTAAGTAATATCTCTGGAATTACTATTTCAAAAGAACAAAAAGGTGTAGTACCTAATTACGCATATTTTCCTATTGTCTTTGATAAAAAGAAATTTGGTAAAACAAGAGATGAAGTAATGGATGAATTACGAAAAGAAAATATTTATACAAGGAAATATTTTTATCCTTTAATAAATGATTATGATTGTTATAAGGATAAATATAGTAGTAAAGATACACCGATTGCTAAATATATTTCCGATAATGTTTTAACAATTCCCATGTATGCTGATTTATCTCTTGATGATGTAGATAGAATATGTGATATAATATTAAGAAAGTAGGTATGTATGAAACAACAGAAAAGATTATTAATTTTAGGTGGTTCAAGGTATATTTTACCAGTTATTAAAATCGCTCATAAATTGGGATGTTATGTTATTACTTGTGATTATTTACCGGATAATATTGCACATAAATATTCTGATGAGTATGCTAATGTTAGCATTATTGACAAAGATGCAGTTTTAGATAAAGCAAGAGAATTAAAAATAGATGGA
>CACZGA010000144.1 GCA_902780585.1 uncultured Erysipelotrichaceae bacterium
CAATATGTTTGGTGGTTAATTACAGATGTTATTGCAGTTGCTCAATACATGATAAAGGGTGACCCTGTATATACTACTAAGAAAACAATTTATCTAATTGAAGCAGTAGTCGGGTTGAAAAACTGGACAAAATTAGCAAAAAAGAATATAGAAAATGAATAATATATAATTAAAATTTGGGATTACTAAAGCGCGGCAAGAGCTGATGAGGGCAGTAATCAAAGCTAGAGAAGGCGGGGCGCTAGCTATATAAACTCGGTTAACTCAGCTGGGAGAGTGCTATCCTTACAAGTTAGAAGTCATTGGTTCGAATCCAATACCGAGTATTTTTTAAAATATATTTTAAAAAGGAGTAAAGTCTAGGCTCTCTTTGATGGGGACCCGCAGATTGCATGTAATGTAGATTATTCTGGAGCACATCCTGCAATTATATTGTCATGTAATAATGGAAATAAGGTAGCTGCTTTACAGCAAATTCTTCCAACAGAAATTGAATATGGTGGAGTAATTTTGGAGATTGCTATTGATGGAGTTCCTTCAAATATTTTCTTTTCAACAAAGAAAGAATTATTTGAAGTTGCTTTTGAGAAGAATCCCGCTTTTGCTTATGCTATTTGTCCTGTTGAAGATGGGTATAATTGGTTTGCAGTTACTTATGTTGTCTTTAAGAATTGTGTAGTTCAGTTCTTTAATGATAATTTGAATGATTGTCATGGAGTTCTTAGTACACTTTATGAAGATATTGCAAGAGAAATACTAACTGGAGACGCAGTACAAGGTGTTTATTTTAATACTGATGTAGAGCGTGGCCAACTTGGTAAACCTCTAGGGGAATGGCCGTAATTGATTTTTTAAAAAAATTATTATATAATAATATTAATGAATGATAAAGACAGACACAGCAATTTATTTTATAATAAAGCAATATTCTGGTAAAATATGGGAGCTAATTATATATCTGTCTTGTATAACCGCCCATTAGTCAAGCGGTATAAGACGGCTGACTCTAAATCAGCAGGGCTGGGTTCGATTCCCAGATGGGTGTTAGCGTTAAACTTCCATATGCAATCATGGCAGAGAGGTTTAATGCGGCAGCCTGCTAAGCTGTTGATCGCTCTAGAGTGGTCCGATGGTTCGAATCCATCTGGTTGCGTTTCTAAAAGTCCATTACAGCAATTCTATTTAAAATTTAGGATTAACAAAGATTACTGATTGGTTTAAGAAAGGATGGTAAATTCTTAACTCTTTAACCTAATGGGGATTTTTATTTATAACATTTTCTATTTTATCTCTATTCTTCTAAAAGCTGAAAATGTTATGGACTTTGTTATTTGGCGCAATACCTTAGTGGGGAGGAGGCTCGGTCTTGAAAACCGTTGGTCAGCAGTGGCCTGTAGGTTCGAATCCTACTTGCGTCGTTTTTAAGGAGGAAAAGAAATGGATACTAGTGTAATGTCAAGAACAAGTGGACCTGTTTAGTCTATCATATAGATAGATTTAGATTTTCTAAATCATTTAGAAGGAGAAGAAAAAAATAAATATTTTATTATAGAAAATCCTGAATCAGCAATAGATTCAGCTAGAACGGATATTTCATCAATTAGTAATCTTAAAATAAAAATTCCTTTATCTTTTTATCCTTTTACTATTATGTAGATAGATAGTTCAGATAAAAATTTGATAATGGAGGAACAAAAATATGTAAAATATATTATGAAAATTTTTTCTCCAGAAACATTTAGTTCTCTTTTACAAAAGGAATACGAAGAAGCTAAAATAAAAGGATTTAGTGGCAATTTGAATGATTATCTCTCAAAAAGAGATTATACTTGAAAAATTAAAAAAATTATTATATAATATATATATAAGATAAAGACACATACAGCAATTTCTTTTTAAAGATTACAAATAGTTTAAAGGTTAAACGAAATGTTGCGGACGTTTTATTTCGGGTTCGAGTCCCGATTTGTATCAAAATGTGTCTTGTAATATCGGGATGTGGTCTAGCTTGGTATGACGCTTGATTTGGGATCAAGAGGTCGTGGGTTCGAATCCCGCCATTCCGACTGTGGTCAT
>CACZGA010000145.1 GCA_902780585.1 uncultured Erysipelotrichaceae bacterium
TAATGCATCTTCCCATGTTGGTAATTTATGAAACACACTTGCTAATTTATCTTTTGATAATCGTGAATTATATGGTCTTTTAGCAACCTTATTTTGACTGTTTTTTAAATATTCTTCCGTTGTTACTTCTTTTATTTTGGTTTTACTACCAATCTTTTGCATAATTGTTTTAGCAAAATTAGCCCATGAAGTGAATCCTTCATTCGTAACATTATATAATCCATAATCGTCAGTATAACTCATTTCAACTAATAATTTAGCCAAATCCACAGTATATGTTGGACTTCCTATTTGATCAGATACTACGGATAATTCATCATGTGTTTTTGATAGTTTAATCATTGTTTTAATAAAGTTATTACCATTAATACCAAATACCCAAGAAATTCTTGTAATAAAATGTTTAGGATTTTTTTCTACATATTCTTCACCCAAATATTTAGTTTTACCATAGATACTCATAGGAAATACTTTATCAGATTCATTGTATATGATTGTATATGCCATCCTTTTTACCATCAAAAACATAATCAGTCGACATATAAAATAGTTTAGCTCCTACTTTAATAGATAATTCACTAATATTTTTAGTACCAATTACATTAACTTTATAGGCAATATCTTCATTATCTTCAGCCTTATCAACTGCTGTATACGCAGCACAATGGAATATAACATCTGGTTTATAGTTAGTTATTACACGTTTTACTTCATCATAATTTGTAATATCCATATCTTCAATATCCAAAGCTAGAATATCAGTTTCCCCTCGGTCTAATAACTCACGCTTGATATCATATCCTAATTGTCCTTTATAACCAGTTATTAAATATTTTGTTTTTTCTTTTTTAAAATTAATTTTTTTATCTTTTAATTTCTCTCGTTTTTTATCTTTATCTGATAATATAGGCTCTTCTATTTTATATTTTTTAAATATATCATCCCAAGGAATATTAATATCTTTATCATTCCAAAGTATACCATCTTCATATTCTGGCTTGTATTCATTATCAACGTAATACTCAAATAACGTATTATTAGTTAAAGCGATAAATCCATGTGCAAAACCACGTGGTACAAATAATACCTTGCCATTTCTAGGTGTTAATAAAACTGTTTCATATTGTAAATAAGTTTTAGAGATAACATCCAATACTTTTCCTTTATGACATCTTACAGCTTTTGCTTGACAATAGGGATTCTTTTGAAAATGTAATCCTCTTAATATTCCTCTATTCGATAAGGAATTGCTTACTTGAAATACTCTATTAAATCCTAATTCTTGTAAATCACGTTCGGTTATACTTTCAAAATATCCTCGACTGTCCCCAAATCGCTCCGGTATTAATATATAGACATCTTCTAATTTAGTTTTTAACTTCTTCATTTTTGTATTCCTTTTCTAATTCTTTTAATAAATATTTTCCATAACTATTCTTTTTCATTATATTAGCTCTATCTTCTAATTCTTTATCTGTTATCCATTCTTTTCTATAAGCAATCATTTCAGGACAACATATTACAGCATCTTTATTATTTTCAATTGTTCTTATCATATTTGATGCTTCTAATAGTGACTCGAAAGTACCAGTATCAAACCAAGTATATCCTTCTCCCAATAGAATTGATTTTAAATTATTTTTTTGTAAATATAAATCATTTAAGCTTGTTATTTCAAGTTCTCCTCTTGCTGATGGAACAATTTTCTTAGCAAGTTTACTTACACCTTTAGGATAAAAATATAATCCCGTTATAGCATAATCACTCTTTGGATGAACTGGCTTTTCTTCAACGGATAAAACATTTCCTAATTCATCTATTTCCATAACGCCAAAACGTTCTGGATCTCTAACTTTATATCCAAAAACCGTAGCATAACGGAGATGGCTGAATAATATAGGATAAATTAACACCAAATTCACTTCCATCTTTTAATAATCTTTTAAAAGCTGGTTGATCTTCTTTTGTAGTTATAATTAAAATATCTTTTATTCCTGCTTCCATTAAAACACTTAAAGGATAATATATCATTGGCTTATCATAAATTGGCAATAATTGTTTACTAGCAGCTTCCGTAATCTAGCAGCTTCCGTAATTGGATAAAGTCTTGTTCCCGATCCACCTGCCAAGATAATTCCTTTAATCTTCCCTTTTTTCATAGTAGGACTAATAATAAATTCTTCTAAATCAATGTTATATAATTTTGAAAATTTAACT